>JAFQYI010000055.1 GCA_017406505.1 bacterium | reverse complement strand
TATGAAAAAGATATTTTTAATATAATATATCAATACCATTTAACAATTATCCACATTGGCAGTATAATTGGGTAATAAATAGAAGTTTACAAAAATATATTTATTCAAATTTATTATTTTTTCCAATAAACTTCAAATTTTTCTATTTCATCTAAAGCTTGGTTATAATTTCCGTTAAATTTCAATGCTTTATCATCAACATAAATAAATGCAGGTTTCTTAATATTGGTTATTTCTTCAAGATAATGGTCAATTTTATTTTCTACAAGCCATTTTTGTGCAAGTTCCGAATTTCTGGTTGTGAATAAAATCAGTTCATATTTATTTGATAATTTTTCAAGAAAGTCATTTGCTCCCTCTTTTATATTAGGAATATAATTCTTATTAAAATTTCCTGTATAAGTGTTTATTACACCATCTAAATCAATTAATATTGTTTTTTTATAAATATTCATAATCATTTATTATACAATATTGCGTTTTATTAGAACGTATATTTAATAATTCTTTACGTTTAAATTGTACGTATGAAGGATATACATGAAATATATATAAAAATTGGTAAAAATATAAAAAAGTATCGAGAAATTAAAGGTTATACTCAACAGCAACTTGCTGATAAGATTAATAAAGGATTAAACTTTACAGGAAAAATAGAAGTTGCATATGCATATCCTTCAATACAAACACTTGTACTTATTGCTGATGCCTTAAATATAAAATTAATGGATTTATTTGAAATGGAAGATTGATATTAATATGAATAAAAAAGAAATATTAAAAGAATTTGGAAAAATTTTAGGAGCAGAAAGAAATAGAGCAGGATTGTCTCAAGATGAATTAGCAGCTCAAGCTGGTATTTGTGCAGGAAAACATATTGGAAAAATTGAAAGAGGAGAAGCTAATCCTTCTCTATATACTGTAATTTCTATAATGAATACATTAAATATAAGTTTTGATAAATTATTTAGTACAAAAATCTAACAATTTATATTATTGGGTAAAAACTTTTTTCTTTTTATTAATATCTTTCGAAAATATACTATGATGTAGAAGTTTATAAAAATATTGTTTCATATACGAAATACCGTAGATTTGTTTATTGAAACAACATCTAATCGGAGATTGTTTGAGTGCGATAGCACGAGTTTCGACGTTTTAGGTTGAAATTAACAAAGCAGGTATAAAGTGTCAGGAACAGATATTTTTATAAATTTTTATTTTTTTATATGAAAGTATAATTCCGAAAATCTATAATCTATTGCAATATTTACAGCTTTGACTTTCTTATGTCATCTAAAGACATTGATTTATCAAATGATATTATAATTCTTACGCTACTTTGTGCCATTAATATTAAAAATGGATTGATATGTCTGCTCGTATTAACAGAAACTTTCGTTTCTATGTTTTCCGAAACAAGTTGATTATCTTGAACTTTTTGTTTTTCAAATGTCATTGTTGTTTGTATATTATATTCTTTTGCTTCGGCTTTTAAAGTTTCTAATATCTTTTCTTTTGGAAAATTTTCTCCTGCATATATATTAAAATTAATAGTCGATTTATCAGATTTAAAAATAAGAACTTTTACATTTCCAAAATTGATTGTTGATATTAATATACTTATACTGTCTTCTCCATCAGCCTCATTTTCATTATCTGTTTTAGAATTTATTTCTATTGAGAAATTTTGTTCACCTAATGGCAGCCAAGGCAAATATAACAACATCATGTTTTTTATAACTTGAGATTGCGATGCGTCGGAAGTTGGTGTACAAGCATTTAAAATCGCTATAATTTCACTAATTTGAGAACTTCTTGGAACTGCACCTGACTGAGCAAAATCAGCTGTCATATTAAACAATTTACTTAATGCTTCTTTTCCGTTTTGTTGCATAAAAAGCATTAATTTACTCAAATCCATTTGTGAATTCATCAATAATTTTGCAATATCAGGTTTAGTCATTTGCTGTAGTATAGACCCAAGATTTTTGCTGTTTGATATATTTGCTAAAAAAGATTCCATATCTTTTTGCATACTTAATAAATCTTTTAAAATTAAACTTAATTCACTATTTCTCATTTGTCCCGATTGCATATCTGCAAAAAATCTGTACAAACTCTTTGCCGATTGAGTAATAAATTCACTTGTGTTTCTAATCGACGTTTGTTGAATATTGTTTAACACATTTGTATTAACAGTTTCTGATTTGTTAATTAGGGTTCTTGAATTAACAAATCTTACTGCTTGCGTATTGTTTGTATTTAGATTAATTCTTTCGCTCATATTTTTTGACTATATTTTATTATTATAATGTTATTTTTTTTAAACTCAAAATATTTGTAAATAAATCATCTTGAATGATTATTTTGTCAAGTTTTTAACAAAAATTAATATTTTGATTTTAAAACTATATTTTATATACAAAATGCCGATACTATGTTTGTAGTAGTTTTGTTTGTATTAAACAGAAGGGATAATTTATGTCTTTTAATCTTCAACCTATTCATCAGCCTCTTATTCAAAATACAACTCGCATGCAAAATGATGGTAGTGGAGGAAATTTAGGCTATATGCAGCAAAAGAAAAAGAAAAAAGACGAAGAACAAGACAAAGACCTTCAATCGAATTTAATTGAAGAAGATGTATCTGATATTTTGCAATTAGATTTTGACGATGGAACTAAAAAATCGAAAACAAAAGAAAATAAATCTGGTAAAAATTGGTTAAGTGCAATTACTGATAAAATTCAAAGCAAAATTTTACCACAAGAAACAAATCCGTTTAAAAAGGTTACAGCTAATTCAATTTCGCAATAATATTTAGACCGTTAAATATAGCTTTAACATTTGCAATAGCAGTATTGGCATCAAGACCTCTTGCGATTATTGATTTGCCGTTTGGAGCTTCAATTTTTATGACAGTCATTGCTGTAGCACCGGCACCTAATGTATCATCATCTATTGCTTTTTGTTCATAGTGAATTAATTTTTGTTCAAAGCCTGTTTTTTTTAAGGCATTCAAACAAGCATCAATAGGACCGTTGCCTTTACCTTCAATATGAAAGATTTTATCATTGTATGTAAAATGTAAAATATAATCATTTTCATTAACTTTTTCCAGTTCGACAATATGAAAAGGACCTTTTACATCAAAGACTTGTTGAAAATATATATCAATAAGTTCTTTTTCAGAAAGTTCACCGGCTTTTTCGGCAGATTCTTTTATAAAAGGTGTTATACGACCGGCTTCTTGAATTGTAATAGGATATCCGGAACGACTAATTATTTCATAAACGGCAGTTTTACCAGATTGACTTGTAACACCTAATTTTTCATCATCTTTTCTTCCAATCAATGATGGATGTATAGCTCTATAAGCACCTTTTTTCATATCTTTTGTTTTTACGGCACCATCTTGATGAATACCACTTCTGTGTGCAAGTGCTTCGGGACCTATTAATGGTGCTTTTTCGTATATTGCAACCTTTGACATTTCAGAAATGATGAGAGCTGTTTCATAAATTTTTGATAAATCAACAGGAACATCTACATCAGAATTATACAAAGCTACGGCAACCTCATAAAAATTAGTATTTCCAGCTCTTTCTCCAAGTCCGTTTAATGCAGTTTCTAATTGCACAGCTCCTGAAAAGTAACTTTCTACAGTTGCCGCTGTTGCCATTCCTAAATCATTATGACAGTGTACAGAAATATTTATATCTTTGGGTAAGGCATTATAAACTTTTTCAACCATATCTGTAAAGGTTTTAATACGTGTTCTTTCAACAGTATTTGGAAGATTTATTGTTGTTGCACCTGCTTTTACAACCTTTTGGAAACTATCAATGACAAAGTCTAAATTTTCCATACAATCACCAAAGTGTTCAGCAGAGAATTCTATATCGGCATTTTTTCCAAGTTTTTCTTTTGCAAAAGAAACTGCTTCAATCGCTGTTTTTTGAACTTCTTCAGGAGTTTTATTTAAAACATATTTCATATTAAATGGACTCATAGCAATAAATGTATGAAGTCTGCGTTTTTCTGCAGGTTGAATTGCTTCAATCGCCTTAATAATATCATTTTCGACTGTTCTGGCAAGTCCACTGATTGTAACATTTTTAGGTGCAATTTCGGAAAGTCTTTTTACTGCGTCAAAATCCATTTCCGATGATGCAGGAAAACCTACCTCAATGGCAGGAATACCAAGTTCGGTCAGCAATTTAAAAACATATTCTTTTTCTTGAATATTCCATGGTTTTTTTAATGATTGATTTCCGTCACGTAAAGTAATATCATAAAAAAACGGTTGTTTTGCCATACTTTCACCTTTGTTTGAGATAATTCCGTTTTTATTATACAATGGAAATAAGGAAAATCAAAACATACGGGTTATGAAAAATTCTTTAAAAACGAATATATCTTTTGTAATGCTTTCAATTTGTACATTTAAACGTCCAAATATCCTTTCTAAATGTTTGGAAACAGTTGTAAGTTTAAGCCTTCCTAAAGATATTAAAGTTGAATTATTAGTTATTGATAATGATTTTGAAGCTTCTGCAAAAGATATTGTTGATAACTTTAAATCAAAAACTAATATCCATATTAACTATTTTGTGGAAGAAAAAAGAGGATTATCTAATGCAAGAAATCGTCTTATTACTGAAGCTGTAAATTTAGGTGCAAGTCATATTGCAATGTTTGATGATGATATATTATTACCGGAAAATTGGCTTATAAATTATATCAATTATTATAACGAAAACAAAAATGCCGTAATAATTACAGCAGCTTCTTATGCAGCTTTTGTAACACCACCACCTAAATATATTGAAAAAAATGACCTTTTTAAATGTTCAACAACAAAAAAAACAGGTTCAGTCAGAAAAGATGCAGCTTCAGGTAATGTTTTTTTTCCTGTTTCCATAATTACAGACCTGGGATTAAATTTTAAAAATGATTATGTTTTTATGGGTGGTGAAGACGGAAAATTTTTTGAAGAAGCTTCAAATAAAGGGGCGATGATTGTTTGGTGCAATGATTGCTTTAATAGAGAATTAAACAGTAATGATAAAATTAATATCAAATGGATTTTAAAAAGAAGCCACTATAACGGTTATTCTGCTGCACAAAATGCTATGAAAAGAAAATCTGATAATTTGGGTAAAAATTTATATATTATAAGGCAAATGTGCTCTTTTGTATTAAATTGTCTTATATTACCTTTTACAATTATGTTAGGTTTTACAGCATTTGTGAATATGCTTGGTTTTACCTTTAAAGCGTTAGGCAGAGTTCAAGGTTCTATGAAATCTTCGCCTTTAAATTATTATGAGAAAATTTATGGAGATTAAAATGCAAAAATATAAAAGCTGTCATCTTTTGGAACATGGAATATATTTTGATTATCACAGCATTAAAGTCTGTTGTTTTTTGACAGGAAAACTCGGAACACCCTTTTGGGTAAAAAGAGATTATAATGGTGAAAAAATTGATTGGGATTCAATATGTTCTCAATTTAGAGAAATAAGAGAAAAAAATAAACAAGGAATAGTCGATCCTCATTGTGAAGGCTGTTTTAATTTGAAAGAAGATTGGTGGGACGAAGAAGAATACTTTTCAAATTTCTATATTTCACATTGGACTCGTTGTAATTGCAATTGTACATATTGCTATACAGAAGAAAATAAATCATTTTTTAACTCCCATCAAGAATACAAAATGATGCCAATATTACAGGATATGATTGATAAAAATTTATTGCGTTATAATGGATATTTGGCTTATGGAGGTGGAGAACCGGCATGTTTAGATGAATTTGATGATATTACAGAATTGTTTCTTGAAAATAATGTAAGAAGTATTGTTACAAATTCTTCCGGAATTAAACTTGTAAAATCAATTTTAAAAGGTATCCCTACAGGACGACTTGATGTAACTGTTTCCGTTGATTGTTCTGATAGAGAAACTTATAAAAAAATTAAACAAATAGATGCGTTTGATAAAGTTTTAGAAAATTTGAAAATTTATGCTGCTGCTCAAACTGAAAATAAAACTCTTGTGCGTTCAAAATATATCATTATACCTGACGTTAATGACAGCGAAAAAGAAATTGAAAAATGGCTTGAACAAACAGTTGAACTTGGTTTAAAACAAGTTTGCATTGATATTGAAGGCAAATGGTATATTCCAAGAAAACAAAATGTGCCTCAACATATTGCAAACTTAATTACTCTTGTTGAAAAAAGAACTAAAGAACTTGATTTAGGCTTGTTTTATTACAGTTACGCTGATCAATTTAGATTTGACAGAGATAAAAAATTACTTAGTCAAAATAAATAGCTAATACTATACTAATATATTTACTATATATATTTGTATAGTATACGTTATTTAGAGTATTTTGCTTAACAAAAATTAATATAGTGAATAAATTAGGCAATTTTATGTTTTCATAGACATTGAGTAAATCACGAGTGTGTAAGATAAAGGATTAAGAATTGGAAATAAAGTTAATTACTGATGTTTTTAAAG
>JAFQYI010000054.1 GCA_017406505.1 bacterium | reverse complement strand
TTTTTCCTGAGATTCTGTAGTGTCAGCATTCAATGGCATCATAGTTTTGCATTCGGGATATCCTGAGCATCCTAAAAATTGCGTTCCCCATCTGCTTGTCCTAACTACTAAAGGTTTACCACAATTGGGACAGGTCTTTCCTGAATCTATCACTATCCTCTTCATGTTTTCTCTTGCTGAATTTACTACCTTGACAAATGGCTCATAAAATTCTTTCAATACTTCTGACCATAACAATTTATCTTCTGCTATGTCATCTAATTTTGCCTCCATTGATGCTGTAAATGCATAGTCTACTATCTCTTTAAAATATTCCGTCAGTTGCTTTGAAACAGTCTTTCCTAAAATAGTTGGTTTGAGTGCTTTTTCAATTTTTTCTACATAACCTTTTGTCTGTATCTTTGAAATAATCGGAGCATACGTACTTGGTCTGCCAATTCCATACTCTTCTAATGCTTTAACCAAAGATGCTTCACTATACCTCGACGGTGGCTGTGTAAAATGCTGTTTGGGATTAATCTTCTTTAATTTTTGTTCTTCACCTTCTTTAAATTCAGGTAAATCAGAATATTCCTCAGAATCTTCAGTATCCGTATATACTTTCATATATCCGTCAAAAAGCAGCTTTGATGCTCCTACTTTGAATGTATAGTCGTCTGCATCTATCTCAATTGTCGTATTTTCTACCATTGCATTAGAACACTGTGATGCTGTAAATCTTTCCCATATAAGTTTATATAGTCTGTATTGTTCGCTTGTTAAGTATTTCTTTATACTATCAGGTGTTTTATCTATATATGTTGGTCTTATTGCTTCGTGTGCATCTTGCACTTGCTTTGAATTTCCCTTTACATATACATTTGGTTTCTCCGGATAATATTTTTCTCCATAATTGTTCAAGATATATTCTTTTGCATAGTCTCTGGCATCATCAGATATACGTACGGAATCTGTTCTCATATATGTAATTAAGCCGGTCGGACCATCTTGTCCTATATCTACTCCTTCATACAGTTTTTGAGCTATCTGCATAGTTTTTGATACACCGTATGAAAGTTTATTACTTGCTTCCCTCTGTAATGTAGATGTTATAAATGGTGGCTGGGGTCTTTTTGTAGAATTTTTCTTCGATATTTTTTCTACTACAAACTTTCTATCTGCTTTACTCAAATATTCTACTATCTTTTGACTTTCTTTTTCTGTCTTAATTTCAATCTTTTTTCCTAAATATTTTACCAGCTCTGCACTATAATTTTTGTTATCTCTTTCAAAATCAGCCGATATTGTCCAATATTCTTCCGGAATAAAAGCTTCTATTTGTTCTTCTCTTTCGCATATCATTCTTAATGCAACACTTTGCACCCTTCCTGCCGAAAGATGATTATTTCTAAGCTTTTCCCATAATACAGGACTGATTTTATATCCTACCAGCCTGTCAAGTATTTGCCTTGTCTGTTGTGCTTTTACTTTTTGTATATCAATATTTCTATAATTTTCTACAGCATTTGTTATTGCTTTTGGTGTAATTTCATTAAATTCTATTCTGTATATCTTATCATCAGGCACATCAAGAACTTCTCTTACATGCCATGCTATTGCTTCTCCTTCTCTATCAGGATCAGATGCCAGATATACTCTTCCACACTCATGTGCTAAGTCATTAAGTCTTTTTACTACTTGCTTTTTTTCAGGAATAACTTCGTATGATGGTTTGAAATTATCCGTTACATCAAAACCTAAAACTTTGGGTGGAAAATCTCGTATGTGTCCATAACTTGCTTCTATTACATAATCTTCTCCCAATATTTTTCTTATGGTTTTAGTTTTTGCAGGAGACTCAACTATAACAAGTGATTTTTGCTCTTTGTTAGAAGTCTTTTTCTTTTCTGTTTTTGCTTTTTGAGCTTTAACCGATTTTATACCTTTTTCTTCTTGTGTTTCTTTTTTCTTTGCCATATTTTTCCCAATAAACTCTATTTTGCTATATAATTTCCACCATCTGTCTGCATTATATAATCTTCTATCTCAAGACGTGTTAATATTATCATTAAATTATCAGTATGCAAACCTGTTTTTATTGCAAGTTCATCTAAACTTAAAAAATCTTGACGTATCAATTTCAAAACTTCTGTTTCTTCTTTTGATAAATTATTTTTTGATTTTTGACTTGATGAAATTTTATTTATGTTCCAGGACATAATATTTAAAATATCATCTCCACAAGTAACAATACCTGCTCCATTTTTTAAAAGATGATAAATACCCTCTGTTCCTGGATTTGTTATTGCTCCCGGAATGCACATTAACTCTCTGTTTTGCTCTAAACATAATCTGGCTGTAATTAATGCTCCACTTTTAAGAGTTGCTTCTGCAACAAGAGTACAAGGACATAATCCACTTATAATTCTGTTTCTCTGTGGAAAATGATATGTTTCAGGTCTTGAATATATCGGATACTCACTTATAACTAAACCATTTTTATCTATTATCTTTTGATATAAAGTTTTATTCTGCGCCGGATAAATTTCTTTTAATCCGGAACCTAACACTGCAATTGTTGATAAGTTATTATCAATAGCAGCTTGATGTGCTGTTGTGTCTATTCCGGCAGCTAATCCCGAGGTTATACATAAATCCAAATTGGCAAATTCTCCAATTATTTTTGATAAAACATTTTTACCTGCTGTAGAACACTTTCTGGAACCAACTACTGCAATATTATATTTTGCATTAAATAAATTTTTGTTTCCAATATAGTATATCCACATTGGAGCATCTTCTGTTTGTTTCAATAATTTCGGATAATCATTATCATCATAAGTTATTATATTAATATCTGTATTTTTAAGCTTTTCAAGTTCATTGTCAGGATTAATATTATCTCTTAACCTTAGAAAAGAATTAATTTTCTTTTCTGTTATATGACCAATAGTCTTTAAATCAAAAGATGTTGCAAACCAAGCTTTTTCAATATCTCCATCGAAATAATCATATAATTTTTTAACAAAACTGCTTCCAAAAAGTTCATTTGAGGCAAATGCAGCAAAATATTTCAATTTTAACATAGCTTTTTAATCTCTACGAAATATTATCATAAGCTATTTCATAATACAATAAAAAATGATATTATACATCTTTATTGTTTTTATTTTTTTCGGCTCTTTGTCTTATCTGCTGTTGTCGTAAAAAATTATGTGTATTTTGAGAAATTTGTATATTTTGTAATGCTAAAACTTGATATTTTTTTATTTCTGCAAGTTGAGTTTGGTCATTTTCAAGTTTTTTTTGATTTCCAACATTAATATTTTCTTTTAATCCATTTTTATCATTGCTGTGTATAACATGATACAAAATAACATCTATATCCTGTTCATTCATTTTGTATTTTGTATTCAAGTCATTGGCTGTAGCTGCTAGAGGAAGATTATAAAGCCATTGAATTGAATTTATATCTCTTCTTGAAAGAGCAACATTACCATATTGGTGAGGTGTGTACATTATATCTGTAGTATACGGAGAATGTCCCAATCCCAATGCATGACCAATTTCATGAAGAATAGTATGATAAACCTCATTTTCATCCATATATTGTGCATGTAAAATGCCGTCAGACAATCCTATTTGAACTTCTGCCGAATACAATCTTGCCTGATTATCGAAATTAAACAGGCAATATCCTAAAGACTTTCTATCAACTCTTTTCCATTCTAAATTAATTTGTGAATCGTTTAAGTTTGAAACCAGCTGAAAACGACATTTTCTTTGTGATGCTTGCTCCCAAGTTTGCAAAGCTCTTGTAACCATCGCATAATACTTTGTTTCTTCTCCACGACCTCTATACCAACGAAAAGGTGCAATATAAAAAGTTAAAGGAAAACAATTATCCGGCCATCTGATTAAATGACCATCTTTTAAATTATATTGAAGATAAGTTTCTTTTTCTGCCAATTAATTATTTTCCTTAAATTCTTCTTGTCTTAAAAATTCACACATGCCTTCTAAACGATTATCTTCATTTGCATCAATAAGTTCTTTTATATTTTTTATTTTTCCTAACTTAAAACTTATTTCTGCAAGCAAGACACAATCATTACAAAGACGATATTCTCCATAACCTACTGAACCTGCAAGCATTTTGTATTGCCCACAACAATCACAATCAAATCCTTCTGTTTCACTTTCAGGATTTTCCTCTATATCATCAATAACCATTTGTTTAGTT
>JAFQYI010000053.1 GCA_017406505.1 bacterium | reverse complement strand
AAATTTACCATATATACCACCTTAGTCTTTATTGTTACTAAAATACATTAAATCATTATATTTTATATGAAACGATACATTTATGACCCTATTGTGGAGTATAATAAAAATTTTTAACAATAATAATATATAGTTAAAATATAGTAATCAAAGCAAATAAAATATAAATTTTAAAAACTTTTTAGATATTATTTGATTAATTTGACGTGAAAAAGGTATATTATATAGTTCTAACTAAATATCTATAATAAAAATATAAGATATTATTTTAAACTATTTATATTAATAACTTACCAAAATCATACTGTTCGTGAAGGCTTTGAATAGGTAGATATTATTTCAAAATATCTTTCTAGAGCCATATAACCTTTATAAATTTCATTTGTTACTAATGTGTACCTTGAGGCTGACAAAAATTTCAGTTCTTTTGCTCTAATTTCTAAGATTTTATCTGAATCAACTCTTAAGGTTCTATTCATAGAAATAGCTGCCTGTTGCAAAAAAGCAATTTCTTCATTTATTTGTCTGATTGTTGAATATTCTAATCTGTTAAAATCATATTTTCTTAAAACAGCATTTTCTTCTCTTGTTATACACCCCTTAACAACAGGCATGCCGTAAACTTTTTTCATAAGAATATAACTATCAGCTATACGTCTGTGAGATAGTGGAATTTCACTCCTTGCAGTCATTGCTCCCATTCCTAAGGAATTTAAAATATCACTATCCAACAGTCCTGCTTCACCAATTTCAGAAACTGTTTCATCTGCTAATATTTTCTGTAAAGACATTCTTGCCTCTAGCAAGGAATCGTCTTTTCCATAACTACCTTTAATCATAAGATAATTAAAGTCCCATGCCTTTCTGTATTTATAATAAAATATTAAAAAAGATTTGTCATCAATTTTTGGTCAAATTATAAGTTTTTTGTATTAAAATAAAGTTATGTTTAAATATGATGTTATAGTTGTAGGTTTAGGACATGCAGGTTGTGAAGCTGCGATTTCTTGTGCAAAATTAGGCGCAAAAGTTTTGGCTGTTTCTTTAAACTTGGATAATATAGCACTTATGCCTTGCAATCCAGCTGTAGGTGGACCTGCTAAATCTTGTTTAACAAGAGAAGTTGATGCTTTGGGTGGTATTATGGGTATTGCTGCAGATGCAACTTATATGCAAATGAAAATGCTTAATTCTTCAAAAGGTCCTGCCGTTAGAGCATTAAGAGCTCAATCTGATAAAAAAGAATATTCTGCTTTTATTAGAAATTTAATTGAACAAGAAGATAATATTTCTTTAAAACAATGTACTGCTACTGAATTAATTATTGAAAATGGTATTATTCAAGGTATTAAAGATGAATTTGGACAAGAATATTTTGCTCCTGCTGTTATTTTAACAACCGGAACTTCCTTAGAAGCAAAAATTTGGGTAGGTTTGCAATCAGCTCCTTTTGGAAGATTAGGTGAAACTTGTGCAAAAGGATTATCTGCTTCTCTTGAAAAATATGGTATCAGATTGGGGAGATTAAAAACTGGAACTCCTGCAAGAATTGATTCCAGAAGTATTGATTATTCAAAAACTGAAATTCAACCTGGCGATGAAAAATTACATTATTTTTCTTTTTTACCTGATAGACCTGTTAGAAAACAATATCCTTGCTATTTAACTAGAACAACGGAGAAAACAAAAGAAATAATTTTAGCAAATCTTGATAAGTCGCCTATGTATTCCGGCAAAATTCAAGCAAAAGGTCCAAGATATTGTCCTTCAATTGAAGACAAGATTGTGAGATTTGTAAATAATCCTTCACACCATATATTTTTAGAGCCGGAAAGTAAAAGTAATTATGAAATATATGTAGGTGGTTTTTCAACAAGTTTACCGGCTCCTGTGCAGATTGAAATGCTAAAAACTCTTCCCGGACTTGAAAATGTACATGTAATAAAACCGGCTTATGCTGTTGAATATGATTATATTCCTGCTGTTCAAACAACTCATTCTTTGATGAGTAAAAATATAAAAGGTCTATTTTTTGGTGGACAAATTAATGGTACAAGTGGCTATGAAGAAGCTGCTGCTCAGGGGCTTATTGCCGGAATTAATGCCATAAATTATATCAACAACAAAGAACCTCTAATTTTATCAAGAGAATCATCTTATATAGGCACTTTAATTGATGATTTGGTTACAAAAGATATTGATGAGCCATACAGAATGCTAACTTCTCGTTCCGAATACAGATTGCTTTTAAGACAAGATAATGCTGATGAACGTTTAACAGAAATAGGCTATAAACAAGGTCTTGTTTCAGAAGAACGTTACAATATTTTTAAAAACAAATCACAACTTGTTAAACAAGAAATTGAACGTTTTAAACAAACAAAAATTAGTGCTTCGGATAGTATTAATCAAAAATTAGCAAAGGTTGGAGAACATATTTCTGAAGGAATAAGGCTGTTTGAATTAATTAAACGTCCAAATATTAATTACGAATTAATAAAAGAAATTGATAGCACAACTAAAGAGTTAAACTATCAATATGAAATTGGAGAGCAGGTTGATATTTCTATCAAATACGAAGGATATATAAAACGTCAGATTGAACAAGTAGAAATGTCAGCAAAAGCAGATAGAATAAAAATTCCTGCCGATATGGATTATAACAAGATTAAACAAATTTCAACAGAAACAAAAGAAAAATTATTAAAAATAAAGCCTGCTACACTTGGGCAAGCATCTAGAATTGGTGGGGTAAAACCTGCGGATATTGCTGTTCTTT
>JAFQYI010000052.1 GCA_017406505.1 bacterium | reverse complement strand
TTTTGTCGGCATAAATTTTTAAAACTTTAGTTTTTTAATAAAAGTTGTTAATAATTTTAACAATTTGTGGTAAAAAAGAAGAATGGTTAGTTTACCATTCTTCTTAAAGTTTTAAAATCTGAATATAATTTATGAACAAAGTTCTTTATACATATTATAATATTCTTTTGCACTTTTATCCCAAGAATAATCATAGTTCATAGCCGATTTAATCATTGCATTACGAGTATATTTATTATGATATACTCCTAATGCACAATATATAGCCTGCATCATATCCCAAGAATCATATCGCCAAAACTTAAATCCACAACTGTTATCCAAAGGATACCCAACAATTGTATTATCCAATCCTCCAGTTGCTCTTACTATTGGTAATGTACCATATTTTAATGCTACTAATTGGCTTAATCCACAGGGTTCAAATTTTGAAGGCATTAAGAACATGTCTGCACCTGAATAAATTTTATTTGCCAGTTTACCGTTGTAACCGATATAAACACGAATATTATCAGAAGTTTTGCATAACCAATCTATATAATCTTCATAACGTTTTTCACCTGAACCTAAAATAACCAGTTGAGCGTCCATATTTCTGAGTTCATGTTCTGCTGCATAAAATAAATCTAATCCTTTTTGGTCTACCAATCTTGAAACAAATCCAATTACAGGTTTTTCAGGATAATATGGTAAATTGAATTCTTTGCATAATTCCTTTTTACATTCAGCTTTACCGTATTCAAAAGATTTTACATCATAGTTTTGAGCGATTGATTTATCTGTTTTAGGGTTAAATACAGAATAATCTATGCCATTTAAAATACCTCTAATTTTATGTTGGTTACATCTTAATGTATAATCCATGCCTTCGCCGTATTCATCAGTCAAAATTTCTTGAGCATATTTTGGTGATACTGCAACAATTCTGTCTGAATAGTTTACTGCTCCTTTTAACCAATTTAAACTTCCAAAATGTTCACAGCCATAGCTATGGAATACATCACATATATACATATTTGCAAAATTTAAAATGTCATAATCATATTGTCCTTGATATGCCAAATTATGTATTGAAAATACACATTTTGTATCTTTATAGAAAGAATCATTTCTGTAACTGTTTTTTAAATATATTGGAATCATAGCTGTATGCCAATCATTTACATGGAAAATATCAGGCTTAAAATTAAGTTTTTTAGCATATTCTAAGCAGGCTAATGAAAAACAAACAAATCTTTCTTGTTCATATCTGTTATCAATATTTTTCGGATATACTTCGTGTGTGCAGCCAAAATATTTATAATTTTCAATAAAATATACGTCAATATCTGTATCAGGCAATTTTGTTGTTCTTAATGTAAATGTATATAAAGCATTTCCAAATCTAATCGATAACTCTGAACCAGGAACTTCTTTAATTCCATATTTTTCTTGATTTATAGACCCTATAAAAGGTGCAAAAATCTTAATATTACAATTTAGTTTACGTAAAGCTTTCGGCATACTTCCCATAACATCAGCAAGTCCACCAACTTTTGTAAACGGAGCTATCTCAAATGTTGAAAATAAAATATTCATGCTTTTTTCCTTCTATTGTTGTGCTAAATATTGTAACGACTTTTTTAATATTTCTTCTGTTTCTAGTTTTATATTGGCTATGCTTAATACAAAATTTAATGCATTATCAATTTCTTCTTTAGAATATCCTAAAGAAAATAATACATTTCTAACTTCAATTGTACATTGAGGTTCATTATTTACCTTTACATCAGTTTTTGTAACCAGATAATCTTGTCTTGCAAGAAGTTTGTCTTTTAGCTCAATAACAATTTTTTGAGCAGATTTCTGCCCAATGCCTTTGGCTCTTGATAATTCTTTATAATCTTCATTAATCATAATACCCATAAGCTCTGTTATGGTAAATTCATCAATAATTGTTAATGCAGCTTTAACACCTACTCCTGATACTGTTTGTAATATTTCAAATAAATCTCTTTCTTCTTTATTCAAAAATCCACATAAAAACATAGAATCTTCTCTATGAATTAATGATATAAAAATTTGCATATCAGAATTATTTTCAGGGAGTTGATTATATGCTCTTTCTGTAACTTTTAAAAGGTATCCGATTCCATTTACATCAATAGTAATAAAACAGCCAGACGGCAAATTTTTATGAGAAACTAAACTACCTTTTATATAATCGAACATAACTAACTCCTTTATAATAATATATTATTAGTAAGTATTATTGCAAGATTTTTATTTTGAATAATAAATAAAGTAGAGTAATTTTCTTATAACACATCCGTTCAAATAAAAAGCCATCTTTTTAAAAAAGATGGCTTAATTTAAAACTGTATAAATAAAAATTATTTTCCATTAACAACAGTTTTGAATTTTTTACCAGCTAAAAATACAGGAGCTGTTTTTGCAGGAATGCTGATTTCAGCACCTGTTTGAGGATTACGTCCTGTTCTTGCAGCTCTTTTTCTAGCTTCAAAAGTTCCAAATCCAACTAAAGTAACTTTTTTACCTTTAGCTACTGTTTTTTGAACAGTTTCGATAAATGCATTTATAACTTCAGTTGTTTCTTTTTGAGTAGCGTTAGCTAATTTTGCAACTTCTTGTACTAATTCTTCTTTGTTCATGGTCATTTGCCCCTTTCTTAAAGTCTACATGCTTTATTATATCTAAACTTGAGCAAAGTGCAAGTCCTTAATGATTGTTAACAATAGGTTTCAGGCACTAAGTATATTTTACTGCTTGTTTCTCATGGTCGGAAAAGCAATAACATCACGTATTGTAGGTGAATCGGTCAGCAACATTACTATTCTGTCGATACCTATACCCATACCACCTGCAGGAGGCATTCCATATTCTAATGCAGTTATAAAATCTTCATCTATATCCATTGATTCTTCATCACCTGCAGCTTTTGCTTTTGCTTGTGCTTCAAATCTGTTTCTTTGGTCTATCGGATCAGTAAGTTCAGAAAAAGCATTACATATTTCCCAACCGTTGATTCTTGTTTCAAATCTTTCGGTTAATCTTGGATTATCACGGTGAACCTTTGCTAAAGGCGAAATATCTCTTGGATAATCAATAATATGAGTAGGTTGAATAAGATGTGGTTCTACTTTTTCTTCAAAAATCTTTTCTAATACTTTACCCCAATTATCGCATTCTTCTACTTCAATGCCAAGTTCATGAGCTTTTTCCACTGCTTCTTCATAACTTACTACACTTGTAAAATCAATGCCTGTAAATTCTGATATGGCACCTATCATTGTTTTTCTGTCCCAAGGAGGTGTTAAATCAAGTTCCTTACCACAATAAGTAATTTTTGTTGTACCCAAAACATCTAATGCTACTGATGAAATCATGTTTTCAATTAATGCCATCATTTCATTGTAATCAACGTATGCTTGATACATTTCAATCATTGTAAATTCAGGATTATGTCTAGTATCAATACCTTCATTTCTGAAATTTCTGTTAAGTTCAAATATTTTTTCAGAAAGACCCCCTACTAAAAGTCTTTTTAAATGCAATTCAGGAGCGATTCTTAATGCCAAATCCATATCCAGTGCATTATGATGAGTCATAAACGGTCTTGCATTAGCTCCAGATGCTTTCATGTGAAGCATTGGAGTTTCAACTTCTAAAAAGCCTTGATTTACTAGATATTCTCTAATTTTTGTGATAATTTGACTTCTGATTTTAAAAGTATTTCTAACTTTTTCATTCATAATTAAGTCAATATATCTTTGTCTATAACGTGTTTCAACGTCAGTTAAACCATGAAATTTTTCCGGTAATGCTCTTAATGATTTTGTAAGTAATTTAACATCTTTTACTTTTAAACTAAGTTCCCCTCTGGGTGTTCTTCTAATTGAACCCCAACAACCAATAATATCACCAATATCGAGCATTTTCAATTGTTTAAATTCATCAACACCCATATTTTCTTTGTGACAGAATAATTGAATTTTACCACTGTCATCTTGAATATCCATAAACATGCCTGAGTTTCTAATCGCAGTAATTCTTCCTGCAACAGCATACCAATCTTCTGTTTCTGCGCCTGCTTCAAGATTTGTATATTTTTCATGCAACATTTTAGCATTCGCATTTTTTTCAAAAGAATATTTAAAAGGGTTGATACCTTTATCAACTATGTCCGTAAGTTTTTGAATTCTTGTTTTTCTTACATGGTCTAAATTTTCAATATCTTCCATTTTTCCCCCTTTTGATTATTTAATAAAATTATAATATAAAAATTTTTAATAAATTACTATATCTGAAATTAAAAAAAATAGTAACATTTCTTCAAATAATAATTGCTATTTAAATTGATTTATGTATAATCATAGTATGGTAATTTCTATCAAAGCCGTAAAATCGGTTTGTGGATTTAGGTAGAATAAAAGTAATAGTGTATGAGTGTTTGCTATCTTAATCATAAGTTTTTAAAAGACAGTTCTAAGCCGGGAAGTTGGCGTAGAGGTTATGAGGTTTATCAAAAAAATCTTATTGAAAATGCTTCTATGTCAAGAAACGTCTTAAAAGCTCAAATAAAAGGTAATTTTAAAGACCATTATGATGTTTCTTTAACATTTAAGAAAGGTGAAATTATCCCCAAATGTTCATGTCCTTTAGAAGAAAAATGGTGTAAGCATGCTATTGCTCTTGGATTAAAAGCTATTGATGAACACATATATGATGAATATGCGTCAAAAAGATTTAAAATTGACGTAGATTATAGTGATGAGCAATCTTTACCTTTAGGAAATCCTCAAGGTAACTATATTTTTCATTTCAATCCCAAAAGACGTCAAAATTTCTTTTCTATATTGGTTATGGAACGTAATACGGGAAAAGTTGTCAGAGATTTAGAAGCTGTTTTCAAAAAAATTATTGAACGTCAAAAAAATGATGCCGATTTTGAACTTAATTATGCTCAAAAAGTGAATATAGAAATTTTTAGAATGCTTTTGACTACATCACGACTTGATAAAAGAGCAGGTTGGTATGATATTCCAATATTAAAATTTGATAATTTTTTCAAAATGCTTTCTAAGGCAGAAGAAGTTATAGATGGTCGTACTAAAGCAAAATTAAGATTTACATCTGATATTTGGACATTAAGTTTGTCAGTTAATTTTTCAATGGTTGGAAATGTGCTTGTTGCTTTATATTGGAAACGTCCGGATAAAGATGATATTTTACCTTTTGAAGAAATAAGATATTTTTCAAGACAATTACAGTGGGGAAGATACAAAAATTTAATTTTTCCAACAAATATTGCTGTTTCAGCACTTCCTCAAAATCTTACAAAGGCTTCATTCACTGATGTAAAAGATGCAGAAGGGGCAAAATTTCTCTATGAAGAACTTCCAAAATTAAAGCAAATTACAGAAGTGGAAACGGCTGAAGTAATTGATAAATTAACATTAGAAAAAAGTATTCCTAAGAAAATCGTAACATTAGGATTGGATTATGACGGTTCATTAAAGGCATCTCTAGAGTTTGAATATGATGGAACAAAAGTCCCTTATAGTAAACAAGATAAGAATACATATATTACTGTAAAAAAACCAAAAGAAGATTTATTATATTGGGTTAGACGAAATCGTGTACATGAAGAACAAGCATATCAGATGTTAATTAATTGTAAATTTGCTCCTATGCAAACAAATAACCTTGTTTTGGAAAAAGAAAATGCAATAGACTTTTACAATTATTATATGAAGCAAGCAGGTGATGATTGGGTTTTTGAAGAAAAAGATAATATGGAATTCTTTAAAATTGCATCAAAACCATTTGAACTTTGCGCATCTCTTGATTTTTGCAGTGAATCTAAAGACAGCTTTATCATAGAACTATATGGAAAAATTGAAGATGAAATAATACCGTTTAATGAATTATATGAACTTGTTTTAGATAATAATAAGTATTATAAAGCGAATTCAAAAGGTTTTGCAGAACTACCAACACAAGAAATTTTTTCATTAATGAAATCCTTTAATACAATTGATGTATATAGAAATGATGATAATAAATATGTTGTTAAAACATATAGAGCAGGTATTGTTTCAGAAATGCAAAATTTAAAAATGACACTTAAAATGAGTCGAAAATTTTCTAAATTTTGGAAACAAATATCAACTTTTTCAGAAATGGACAGCGTAGTCCTTCCTAAAAATATCAATGCAGAATTGAGAGAATATCAATCAAAAGGTTTTGGTTGGTTGTGGTTTTTGTATCAATACGGACTAAACGGAATTTTAGCAGATGATATGGGACTAGGAAAAACATTACAAGCCTTGACATTAATACAAAAAGCAAAGGAAAAAGACAAACAAGCTCCTAACCTTGTAATATGCCCTACATCAGTAGTTTTCAATTGGGAAAATGAAATTCAAAAATTTGCGCCCAAATTGAAGTGTTTAAAACTTTCAGGTGTTGAAAGGAAAGAATTTTTTAAAGACATAAATAAGTATGATGTAATAATAACAAGTTATGCATTAGTAAGAAGAGATATAAAAGAACTTGAGAAACATCATTTCAGATATATAATTCTTGATGAATCTCAAAATATTAAAAATGCAGACAGTATAACGGCACAAAGTGTTAAAAAATTAAAATCATCACATAAATTAGCACTTTCAGGAACACCAATAGAAAACAAACTTGAGGAATTATGGTCTGTATTTGATTTTCTAATGCCAGGATTTTTATTTGAAGAATCAGAATTTAATTACAGATATGTAACACCGATAACTGAACGAGAAGATAAAATTGTTGAAAAAAGATTAAAATCTCAAATTTATCCATTTATTTTAAGACGTATGAAACGTGATGTTGCAAAAGACTTGCCTGATAAGGTAGAAAACATTGCATATTGTGAATTAACTCCGGAACAAAAAGATTTTTATCTTGAAGTATTAGATAGTACAAAAGAAGAATTATTCAAATCAATAGAGCAAAATGGTTTAGAAAAAAGCAGATTATCAATTTTCTCTGCATTACTTCGTTTGCGACAAATT
>JAFQYI010000005.1 GCA_017406505.1 bacterium | reverse complement strand
TTGATATTATATATTTTATTCTTTATGAAACTTTGGAGGTTTATGTGTTTTCTTAAATTCTTCCAATGTTTTCTTTTGTTCTTTTGTTAATATCTTTTCAAATTGTTTCATATCTTCTTGTCTAATATTATCTGCTTCATTTCTTAATTTTTCTATTTTTTGCATTAATGGTGCAATCTTTTCGTGCTGCTCTTCCATATTTAATGCATCATTTTCTTTTATTTCCCATATCTCATTTTTTAAATTATGTATTTCATTTCTGATTGGTTTGATTTTTTTCCTCGATTCTTCTCGAATTTTATCAGCTTTTTCTTTTTGTTTATCTGTCAAATTCAAATCCGGTTTTGGGTGGTGATGACAAAATTTTGGTGGTGGTGGCAATTTGTTTCCATCTTTGTCATATACCTCATCTCCCGGTTTTGGAAAACTTTTTAATTCATTTCCATCTTTATCATATAATTTGGGAAATGTTTTTGTTATTGGCACTTTTGTTTGTGAATTATTCTGGAGAGTGTTGTTTTCTGTTGCTACTACAGTATTGTTTAGCATTAACACCATTGCTAACATAGTTGCCATAAATAATGATTTTTTCATTTTTTACCTCTCTTTCTATAATAAATCTGATAATAGTTTGTATAATTCTTGTCTTGCTTTAAATATCCTTGATTTTACTGTTCCTAAGGGACATTTGAGTTTGTATGATATTTCTTGATAATCCATGCCTTCTATTTCATATAAAATTATTACTTCTTGTTGTTTTGATGGTAGTTGTAATATTGCTTCAGCTATACGTTTTCTTTTTATTTTTAATTCAAAAATTTCTTCAACATTTGATTTTTGGGCAATTATGTTATTTGCTTTTTCTTCATTGAATTCATTATTTTCTTTATTATTTTTTTCTCTTTTTAGATAATCTTTGCAAGTATTTGCTGTTATCGTACTTATCCATTGAGTAAAATTTCCTTGCTCTTTATATTTTGGCAAATTTTTCCAAGTCTTAAAATAAACTTCTTGTTCTATATCTTCATTAGAAGTCCCTGTAAATCTTTTAATTATTGATTTTATATTATTTTTATATTTTTGTATTATATTTTTCAAAATAGAATCCTTAGTTGTAATCAAAAAAACCACATTCATCAACAGGAAGTCCATATTGTGTAATTACGGATACTTCTGTATTGGCTTTTAAAAATTGTTGATATTTACTATTTTGGTTAATTTTAAAACCACTATATACACCAAGTGTTAGACATATAAAAAATATACACGCTGTTTTGTACAATATATTTTTTACTCGTTTTTTTTGTTTTAACGCTAAATATTCAGGATAAGAATCTTTGATTAATTTTGATAATTTTTGTTCTTTTTCATATTCTCCCCTGCAATAAGAGCATTCCTTTAAATGTTCATTAAAAGAATATTCATCTGCAAACATAAAATATGCTTCGTATTTATTACATTTTTTATTCATTCTATGTTACCTTATATGATAAACAATGCTTACACTATATATAACGATAAAAGAAATAAAAAGTTCATTTTTATTTTGAATTTCATGAGATATTGAAAAATAAAGGATATCAAGTTAATGAATGTTATGAAAAATTATTAACAAGTGATATAATTATTTTGATGAATAAATTTATATTACGATATTTTTTTATATTATTTTTAATGTTTACTATAGCTCCTAAATCAGAGGCTATAAGGATAGGTCTACAAATAAATGTGCCGGAAATGACAACAGGTCTATCTGTAAAAGGTACTGTTTCTGATAAAAATACCGGTCGTGTCATTTGTTCACTGGAACCTATGCAAACATATAAAATTAAAGCTAAAAAAGACGGTTTGGAAATTTATATTAATGGTAAAAATTATAATTTAGGAACATTTGCAGTAACCATTGAACCGTTATCAAATGGTTTTGTTTGTGCAAAAAACCGTTGGTATAGAGGAAAAATTGTTGTTGAAAACAAAAATAAACAATTAATAGTTGTTAATGATATAAAACTAGAGGATTATCTTTTAGGAGTAGTACCTTGTGAAATGCCATCAAGCTGGCCTGATGAAGCCCTAAAGGCACAGGCTATTGCTGCAAGAAGTTATGCTGTTGCCAATTTAGGAAAAAATGGAAGTCTTGGATTTGATTTGAAAGATAATACAGATGACCAAGCTTATGGTGGAGCTTCTAGTGAAACTGATAAAACTAATAAAATAGTGTCCCAAACTTATGGTATTGTTGTAACACAAAATAAACAGGTAATTACTGCTTTTTATTCTGCAAGTGCAGGAGGAAAAACTGTAAATACCGGAAATGTTTGGAATAAAGATTTACCATACCTTCGTTCTGTTCCTTCTTATGATGATAATGTAAAAAAAATGGGGCATGGTATCGGTATGAGTCAGCATGGTGCTAATAATCTTGCAAAACAAGGTTACAATGCTTATCAAATTTTAGCTTATTACTATAATAATATTAAGTTTGGTAAACTCAGTGACAAATGGAATTTATAGTAAAATCAAAGCTTTTGAGCTATTTTTATAAATTTTTTATTATAAAATTTTAACAATGTTAAAATTTTTTGACATGCTGACTAACCATAGTAAAATAAGACTTGTAAGAGAAAAGGAGACAAACATGAATAAAACAGATTTAGTAAAGGAAGTATCAAAGAAAGTTAAAACATCACAAAGATCTGCTCAAAATATTATTGATGCATTAGCAGAAACAGTTGAAAAAACTCTTGCAAAAGGAAATAAAGTTACTTTAGTTGGATTTGGTACATTTGAAGCTAGAAAAAGAGCAGAAAGAACCGGTCGTAATCCTCAAACAGGTGCAGCAATTAAAATTGCAGCAAAAGTTTCTCCGGTATTTGTTCCTGGTAAAAAATTCAAAGAAGAAGTTAATAAATAGTTTTTTATTCTTTGCATATTAAAAAACCTAAAATCAATATTGATTTTAGGTTTTTATTGACTATAAAAAATTCGGAAATACTCTACGGCATAGACTGTCGTTTTTTATGTGAATGTACAATTTCTAAAAATTTTATATTTTGACCTTAAAAATTATAAATAAATTGTATATTATACAACAGGTTTGCCTACAACTTTTAACAACTGTTTTATTACTTTGGGCATTTGGCATATAAATGAATAATTGCCTTTTGATACAGAACATTTTGAACATGTACAATTTAATTCATAACATTCTCTTGCCTGTTCTGTCCAGCTTTGTGTAATAGAATTTGAAATTAATCCTTGATTTTGTGCACAATATAATTCACTACTTACATATTTATTAGTAGAAACTTCTTGCAACATACCAACACCCCCAATTTATTTACACGAGATATTCTATTATATGTTGTCTATTTTTTAAATACATTATTTATATGATTTTATTAAACTATTCATCTTTTCAAGAATAGCTTCATTATACCTACTATTGTTCTTTGTAAACGGATATACTTCTGTACTAAGTTTTGATGAAAAATTGTTTACGTTTTTGATTATTAGATTTTTAGAAATTTCATCAATCTTCACACATAATGCGAAATATGGCAATTGATTGTATTGTATCCATTCAGCCATTTGCATGTCATTTTTTTGAATTTCATGCCTTGAATCTATAAATTGAATTAATGAAACTATTTCTTTTCTTTTTGTTAAATATTCTTCTAAGTTTTTTTGCCATTCTCTTTGCATTTTGTCAGAAACACTTGCATATCCATACCCCGGTAAATCAGCAATTATAAATTCCTCATTTATTAAAAATAAATTTATCAATCTTGTCTTTCCTGGTTTATTTGATGTTTTTGCAAGTCCATTATGATTGGTTATTGCATTGATAAAAGACGACTTACCAACATTTGAACGACCTATTAACGCAAACTCAGGCAATCCAAAATTAGGACAATCTTTAAGAGTTGGAGCACTCTTGATAAATTTTGCTGTTTTGATTTTCATTTAACATTTTCTTTTTATATAAAACACTCGTTAGAAGTGAATATACTTTTGGACTATTATATACGCCTAAAATTATTTCTTTATTACCTATAGATTCAAGTTGTACTGATTGCTCTGTATTTTGTTTTTCAGAAGTCTCTACATGAAAAATCCTAAAAACTTTTTTGCTAAAAAGTTTTTTAGGTATAGACCAAAATAATTCAAATGACTTTAATATATTCATAAAAAAATGATACCTCAAACGGTATCATTTTTAAAGTCCTTTTTTTATATTATTTTATTAAGAAGCTAAAGAAGGAACTTCATCTTTAATATTAGAATCTTTTTGTTTTTCAAAAGCTTCTATACATTCTTCAATATATTGTAAATCCGTTTCAATAGATTTTATTTCTAAATCTAAACTATCTTCTTGAT
>JAFQYI010000051.1 GCA_017406505.1 bacterium | reverse complement strand
AGGGTACAGAATGCAAAAAAGAAAATTTACAGAAGAACAAAGAATAGAATTACAAAAAAATCCGAATGTAAAAAAAGTAACAAGTGTCGGAGTATTGTATGGTGAAACATTTAAAAAAGAGGCATTAGAACTATATGAAAACAGGTATTACCTGTATTTTTAGAGTTTTGCAATAAATATCCTATACCGGATAAATATTATAAAAATAATAGTGCAAATATATTCAATTCACTCGGGTTGCAACAGAGAAATAAAGATTTTAAAGCTCTTGCAAAAATTTTAAGCGAGAAAAGTGTTCCTGAATCAAAAGAAGAATTAATTAAATTGCCTGGTGTTGGTGAATATGTTGCATCTGCTTACTTATCATTACATCAGAACAAAAGAGCAGTAATAATTGATAGCAATGTAGTTAGATTATATGGAAGGTTTTTTGGTTTTGAAACTGACGGAGAAACAAGACGTAAAAAATGGTTTATTGACCTTGCAAATAAATTAACACCAAAAAGAAATTTTTATTTATATAATTATTCTTTACTTGATTTCCCGAGAAATATTTGCACACAAAAACCTAACTGTACAAAATGCATACTAAAATTAAAATGTATATATCCAATAGAAAATAAAAACTAAATTGAAATCATTTTTGATATGCATACGGTATCACTATTTGGAGCTTGTTCATCACTTAATTTATCTATATGCAATAATAATGGCATTTGCGTCGATATGCCATTAAAAATACAGTATCCGACAGGTAAAGTAGGAATAGAATCCAGTGTTAATTTATCTATATATGAAACAGATGTTCCAATTGCCCTTAAATCCTCTTGATTGACCAATCTATGTATAAAATAATTATGAGCCTGAGAAATAATAGTTGAAGATATGTCCGAAGGTCTTTGACTCGCAATAGTCAAATATGTTCCGAATTTTCTTCCCTCTTTTATTATTTCTTCAAATGTTTCAAGTCTATAGTCTTTCCACGATTCTGCTTCTCGATATGAATCACTTGACAAAATATTATGTGCTTCATCTATTATTATATTTAAATATCTATTACCATTTTCATATGTTTTATGCTCATCATATACATATTTAGAAAGAACTAACGGTACAATTTTTTTCATTTTTAAATTTACATTTTTTAAATCTATAACAACAAAATTATAATTATCCCATAAATCAATTAAATCCTCACATTTTGTAATCTTATTTAAATCGGCTTGAGATGTTTTTAAACGATGAATTACAGGAGCAATATGGTCGTTTTTTGCTCTATCATATTGAATATCCAAAATTAATTGAATATATAATAATTGAATTATTTTAGTAAAAATATCATCTGAAAAATTGAATTCTTCAATCATACCTTTAAACATACAACAAGATATAAGGGAAAGGATAATATCCCAATTTTTTTTGTTTGTATTAGAATTTAAATAGAAACAGTATAGGTATTGATTAATGGGAAAGAAACCAATAGTTGCAATTATAGGACGTCCGAATGTTGGTAAATCAACATTTGTAAATAGACTGATAGGTGCAAGACATTCAATTGTAGATGATGCTCCCGGGGTTACTCGAGACAGAAAATATTTTGATGTCCAGTGGCTGGATAAAATTTTTACGGTAATTGATACGGGAGGTATTATTCCGTCAGATGAAGAAGATATTCCTGTAAATATTTTTGCCCAAGCTAAAATTGCTTGTGAAGAAGCTGACAAAATTATATTTATGACTGATGGAAAAGATGGTGTTACTCCTATTGATGAAGATATAGCAAATATTTTAAGAAGAAGTGGAAAACCGATATTTTTAGCCGTAAACAAGATTGATTCTTCCGAAAAGTTTTCATTTGCAGCAGAATTTTATTCACTTTCTCTTGGTGAGCCATATCCTATATCAGCATTACATGGGTCAGGTGGCGTTGGAGATTTACTTGACGATATTACGGAAGATTTTGATAATACTGAAGAAGAACAAGAAACAGATAACAGACCTGTAAGAATTGCAATAGTTGGTAAGCCTAATGCAGGCAAATCTTCAATCGTTAATGCTTTATTAGGTAAAGACAGAGTTATCGTTTCTGATGTTTCAGGGACAACAAGAGATACAATAGATTCTTTGGTAAAATATGAGAAAGAAGATTTTATTCTTGTTGATACAGCTGGAATTAGGAAAAAAGCAAAAGTTGATTGGGGAATTGAAAAATTTGCTGTAGCAAGAGCTATAAAGGCTATAAGAGATTGTGATGTTGCAGTTCTTGTTATTGATGCAACAGATGGACTTACTGACCAAGACAAAAAAATAGCCTCTATCGTTATTGAAGCAGGAAAAGGAATGATAGTTGCTGTTAATAAATGGGATTTAATTGAAAACAAAGAATCCTCAACGATTAATAAATTTAATAAAGAAATTGAAAAACAAGCTCCGTTTTTGCATTATGTACCTAAAATATTTATAAGTGCAGTTACAAAACAAAGATTGGTAAACATATATAAAGAAACGAAAAAAGTATGGACAGAATGTACGAAGAAAGTTTCTACAAGTCTTTTAAATAAAGTAATTGCTGATGCTTATGCAATGGTGCCACCTGATACAATAAAAAATAAAAGACTTAAAATTTATTATACAACTCAGGTTAAGGTTGCTCCACCGTCTTTTGTTTTCTTCGTAAATAAAGAAGAGCTTATGAAGGATAGTTATAAAAGATATCTTGAAAATAAACTTAGAGAGTCTTTTGGTTTTTATGGTACACCTATCAAATTAACAGTAAGAGAAAAACAGGAAAAGGAAAAATGATTTTAATAGCAATGAAAATTATTATATCAGCAATGATAGCATATATAATAGGTTCAATACCGACAGGATACATAATAGTAAAATCATTCACCGGTCAGGATATAAGACAAATTGGAAGTGGTTCAACAGGAGCCACAAATGTAAAACGTGTTATGGGCAAAAAATGGTTTTTTATCGTAATGATTTTAGATGCCTTAAAAGGTGCTATACCTGTTTTAGTTGCAAAATACATTCCATATTTACAAACTTCATCGGAAAAATTAATGGGACTTACTGCCGTAATTGCAGCAATTTTTGTATTAATCGGACATAGCAAGTCTATCTTTTTAGGTTTTACCGGAGGAAAATCTGTAGCTTCGGGTGTTGGAACAATTTTAGCTCTTTCGCCGTATGTTGGTATTTGTATTGCTGTAATATGGGGAATAATTACATATATTTCAAAGTATGTTTCATTAGGTTCTATTATTGCACTGGCACTTTCTCCAATTTTAATGTTTCTATTCGGAGAACCGATAAGTTATATAATATATTCAATAATTGGAGCTATTTATGTTATTTATCTTCATAGAGAAAATATAAAAAGACTTATTTCAGGCAACGAAAATAAGGTAAGATAATGGCTCTCAAATATATTCCTAAAGTAAAAGTTACGGATAAACATTCTCTTGCAGTAATTTATACTCCGGGAGTTGCAGCAGCATGTCTTGAAATTAAGAAAGATATTAATAAATCTTTTGATTATACAAATCGTGAAAATACAGTTGGAGTTTTTTCATTAGAATACGCAAAAGCATTAAAAAGATCAGAATTTTTAAAAAATGCAT
This sequence comes from bacterium, assembly GCA_017406505.1. GTDB lineage: Bacteria > Cyanobacteriota > Vampirovibrionia > Gastranaerophilales > Gastranaerophilaceae > RUG841. Next base: position 5,909 of record JAFQYI010000051.1, on the reverse strand, counting down.
TAAATATTGATGCTGTTCCTATTGAAATTTCGTCGAATAAAAAAGAAGATATTAAACTTGTTGTTGAAAATATTGAACCAACATTTGGTGCAATAGATTTAAGTTTAGTGCAGGAATATGCAAAAGATATTGATTTTAATGTTAGCATTCCTGTTTTAGTTAAACCTGTTTCTGATTTAAAGGAATTTTTTCTTTGTGTATCAAAAAATATATTTATTACAGACTTAAACAAACTGACAGGAACAAACGAGGAACAATCTTTAACATTAAGACAAATGTCAGGTGGTTCAATAGAAAGTGAATATACAAAAGAAAATCATATCAAACCAATAGGAGTTATATCAGAAGGTTCTGCAGTATTAGGATTAGGAAATATAGGAGCTTATGCAGCACTACCTGTTATGGAAGGTAAATCCGTATTATTTTCATCATTAGCAGATTTAAGTGCAATTCCTATATGTATAAAAGAACAAGATGCAGATGGATTTGTTAAAATAGTAGAACTTATAAAAAATTCATTTTCAGCAATAAATCTTGAAGATATTTCTGCACCCAGATGTTTTGAAATTGAAAAACAACTGAATAAAAATCTTGAAATACCTGTTTTTCATGATGATGCACATGGAACATCGGTAGTAGTGCTGGCAGGCTTGTATAATGCATTGAAAGTTGTAAATAAAAAAATCGAAGATGTAAAAATCGTTATGTCAGGAGCAGGAGCAGCAGGATATACAATTGCTAAACTTTTAATATATGCTGGTGTAAATAATTTAATTGTTTGTGATAGAGAAGGTGCTTTAGAAAATGGAAAAAATTATGAAAAACCTAACCATAAGGAACTTTCACAAATAACAAATCCATATAACGAAAAAGGAACATTAAAAGACGTAATTAAAGGAGCAGATGTTTTTATTGGTGTATCAGCACCAAATTTATTAAATGAAGATGATATAAAAAATATGTCAAAAAGAGCAATTGTATTTGCACTTGCTAATCCTACTCCTGAAATTATGCCTCATATTGCAGAAAATGCAGGAGCTGAGGTTATTGCAACAGGAAGAAGTGATTTTAAAAATCAAATAAATAATTGTTTAGCTTTCCCCGGACTTTTTAAAGGTTTATTAAAACATAATATTCAAAAGGTAACTTCGGATATAAAATTAAATTGTGCAAAGGCTCTTGCTTCAGTAATAACTTCAGATAAATTGTCAAAAGATTACATAATTCCTGATGCTTTAGATAAACAAGTTGTGGATATAATTTCAGAAGCTTTGAAAATGTAAAATACCACAAATGATGGAATATTTTTTTTATACAAAATAGTATTCTTGATAAGTACAATTTGAAAGAGTTTTTAATGCAAGAAAACGATTCTGATAAAAAATCTTTTACAATATTAGGTAAATATATACCTGTAAATAAAACATCATTTCAAAAACAGCAATCAGGTAATGTTACAAATCCTATTAGTAATGAATCATTAAAATTAAATATTTATGAAGGTGATTATTTACAAAAAAAATACTGTGAAGATTTTAAAATAAAACCTTCAAGCAATATTTTTCAAGTTTTATTTGTATGTATAAAATATTTTTTCTTTAATCTTCCTTTGATTAATATTTTGTATATGAAATATAAAAAAGCAGAAATTCAAAAAACTATAAATGATTTGAATGTAATGAGTATTAATATAGATAAATATACATCATTTTTAAAAGATAGTTCAATAGCGAGTGCAGCAAAATATAAAAAATTTTCAATCAATAAAAAAGATTTTATCAATACAAAAAATAATAAAAATAATATACAAAAAAATATTTTTAATAAAATTTTATAACATTTCTTTGCAAAAAAAATTAAATTCTTTACTATTAATCGTATTTCTAATAGTATATTAAATATATGACGGTAAAGAAGAATGGTTAGAAATGCTTTTAAGCCGTAATAAAAAATCACATCAGGCATGCCTGTTTGTGTTTAAAAGAACTAATATTGCGAAAGACGATTTATATTTGGAGGTCTTATAAAATGTACGAAGATTACTCATCTCAAAACGGTTTGAATCCGGCAAAGATAAAAGTTATAGGAGTAGGTGGCTGTGGTGGTAATGTTGTAAATAGAATGATTACCGATGGAGTGCAAGGTGTAGATTTTTGGGTAATGAATACTGATTTGCAAGTATTGAAGAAATCAGCAGCTGATGAATCACATAGAATACAGCTTGGAGCATCATTAACAAACGGTTTAGGAGCAGGTGGAAACCCATCAGTTGGAGAAAGAGCTGCAGAAGAAAGCCAAGAAAGAATAGCGGAAGCCCTCAAAGGTGCAGATATGGTATTTATTACAGCCGGCATGGGTGGTGGAAGTGGAACAGGTGCTTCTCCGGTAGTTGCAAAAATTGCACGTGATAGTGGTGCATTAACTATTGCTGTAGTTACTAAACCTTTTACAATGGAAGGTAAAAGAAAAATGAATTTTGCCAATGAAGGTTTAAGCAAACTAAAAGAAGCTGTAGATGCAACTATCATTGTTCCAAACCAAAAATTAATGGAACTTGTTGACCAAAGAGCTACTTTAAATGATGCATTCAAACTTTCAGATGAAGTATTAAAAAGAGGTGTACAAGGTATATCAGATATAATAACTATACCCGGTTTAATAAATGTTGATTTTGCAGATGTAAAAGCAGTAATGGCAAATTCAGGCTCAGCATTAATGGGTATTGGAATAATGAGTGGTGATGGCAGAGCTGTTCAAGCAGCAGAAGCAGCAATAAGTTCTAAATTACTTGAATCATCTATCAAGGGGGCATCAGGTGTAATTTTGAATGTAACCGGTGGTCCAGATATGACATTACACGAAATCAATGCAGCTGCTGAAGTTGTTCAAAGAGAAATTTCTGAAGATGCAAACTTTACTCTTGGAGCTGTTATTAATGAAGATATGATGAACACAAGTGAAATTCAAATTACCGTAATTGCAACAGGTTTTGATTTGCAACCAAATAATAATGAAAAAGATAAAGCTAGAAATACTTTAGATATTAATGCTATTTTTTCAGGTAAACAAAATAATGCAAATCATTCAACGCAGAATGTTCAAGCAAAACCATCAGCAACCAATAATGTTGCACCAAGTACTTCAGCAAATGAACAAAAACCTAATACTGTACAATCAAGCAGTTCTTCAAATTCAGGCGAAGTAGAATTATTTAAGAAATTAGACATACCTGATTTCTTACAAAAGCCATAATATTTCTATAAAATAAAGAATAAAAAATCCTAAAGCTAAATATTTTTGGTTTTAGGATTTTTAATATTTAAAACGTAATATAAAATATAGTATTTTTTGAAAAAAAGATTATAATTATAATATGATTAAAAAAATTATTGCTTATGCCCATACTCATTGGGATAGAGAATGGTACAGAGAATTTGAAGAATTTAGGCTTCGTCTTATAGACGTTTTTAATGACGTTATTTATAAACTTGAAACAAATGAAATACCTGTTTTTTATTTTGATGGACAAACGGCTGCAATAGAAGATTACCTTGAAATTTTTCCCGAAAAAATCGATATAATAAAAAAACTTATAAATGAAAAAAAATTATATATTGGTCCTTTTTATTGTTCTGCTGATGAATTTTTGACTTGTGGAGAAAGTCTTATTAGAAATTTAAAAATTGGTATGCAAAAATCAATAGAATTAGGTTGTAATGATTTTATTGCATATTTATCAGATACCTTTGGACATTGTATTTCTATGAGTGAAATATTAAAAAGTGCAAATATCGAAAAATCAATTCTTTGGCGTGGTCTTGGCAATTTAAATGCTGATTTGAATTGGAATGGTATAAAAACTACATATTTAATTCAAGGTTATTTTAATGATTTTTTAAATTCTGATATAGATTTTGATAAAAAGGCAGATTATTTAAAAAAGTATATTGATAAAATTGCTCTAAAATCAGGAGAATATATTCTTTTGCCAATTGGAGCTGATCACTTAAAAATACCTGATAATCTTAATATTCAAATTCAAAAACTCAATGAAATTTATCATAATGAATATAAAATTATCCTAGCTCAACCTTTTGAATATTTTAAAAACATTAAAGATGAAAATAGGCAAAATGTTATTGGGGAATTTCTAGATAATAGTCGTAATTTTATTTTACAAGGAGTATATTCTACCAGAAATGATATAAAACAAGCTAATACTTTATGCGAAAGAATGTTACTTGAGGCTGAAAGTTTTAATGCAATAAATTCAACTTTTTTTAAAAAAGATAATCGTCAAAAACAAATAGATTATGCATTTAAACTTTTGGTAAAAAATCATGCTCACGATAGTATATATGGCTGTTCAACAGACAATGTATCACGAGAAGTATTAACAAGATTTCAAAAAGTATCAGATATAGCATCAGGAATTAAAAAACGTTGTATAAAGGATTTATCAGGTGAAAAAGGAATTTCTGCTATAAACCTTTCAAATACTAATTTTTCAGGTATTTCAATAATAGAAACAACAGAGCAATTACCTTCAAAATATAACGCTGTTTTATTGGATAAAAGAAACGGATTTTCTGATGAAATTTTATATGATATAAATAAAATTCCAGTTACAGAAGATTATACAACAATTTATAAATATGCTGTAAATATGAAGAATATTAACTCTTTTTCAATTAAAAACATTACAAAAAATGATATTTTTGATGAAAAAGATATAAAATCCGGTAAAAATTTTATAGAAAATAAATATTTTAGAATAAATTTTAAAAATGGAAAAATCAATATAACAGACAAGAAAAATCATAAAATATATTATGATTTTATAAATATAACTGATATTGCTGATATAGGAGATAGTTATAATTTTGGTCCGATTAAAAATGATAAAAAAATTTTTGCAAAAATAAAATCTTTTAAAACATATTCAAAAAATTTTATAGCTAAAGCAGAAGCAGAATTTGAAATAAAGATTCCAGAAAAATCGAATGAAAAAAGGCGTTCTTTAATTGCACCGAAACATAAAATTTCTATAAAACTCGAAATAAGTTCAGCATCAGATTTTATTAATATAGATTGTCAATATATAAACAAATCAAAAAATCATAAAATGCAAATAGTTTTTAATACAGGAAAGCCGATTTTAGAAACAAATTCAGAGGATTTATTTGATGTTATAAAAAGGAATTATAATCCTGAATATAGTATTAATGATATGATTCCTGCACCAAAAGGAATTGAATTAAAAACAAATACAATGCCGATAAATAGATTTATATGTGCGAATAATGTAGGAATTATTTCTAATGGTATAAAAGAAGCTGAGATATATAAAACAAATATTGTGATAACACTATTAAGATCAATAGGAATTATTTCAAATCCTCAAAATCCATCAAGAGGCACACCGGCAGGTCCACCGATTGAAACTCCAGAAATGCAGATGTTAGGAAATCAAAAAGCACAATTGGCAATATCATTTGTAAAAGAACCACATGAGTTGTATAGTATCTGTGATAAAATTTTTAATCCTCCAATAATATATGCTGCAAAAAGCAAAAATCAACAATTTTTTAGTAATGATAATGAAAACATAAAAATTTATGCAATTAAAAAAGCTGATGATAATTCTATAATAATTAGATTATGTAATTTATCCGATGAAAAAGAAATTTGCACAATAAAGTGTGGAAAATTAAAACTATATGAAACTAATTTGCTAGAAAATAAAGATATTCCAACAAATGGAATATTATATTTTAATCCAAAAGAAATCAAAACAATAAAATTTATTTAGGGGCTTGCACAGAAGAATTTAATTTATAGTAATAACTTCTAACAAAATTTTATATAAATCTTGTTTTCTATGATTAAATCTAAATTCACATTCTTTT
>JAFQYI010000050.1 GCA_017406505.1 bacterium | reverse complement strand
ATAATACTTGAAAACGAAGATATTGAAATAAATAAAAAAATGGGAGATTTTGGTTCAGAGATTGTTCCCAAAGGAGCAACAATATTAACCCATTGTAATGCAGGAGCATTAGCGACAGTAGGTTATGGAACTGCATTAGGGGTTATACGTTCAGCTTATGCAAAAGATTCGACAATTAAAGTTTTTGCAGATGAAACTCGTCCTCGACAACAGGGAGCAAGATTAACGACATGGGAATTAACAGAAGATGGAATAGATACGACATTGATAACAGATGGAATGTGTTCATATTTTATGAAGAAAAAAATGATAGATGTTGTTATTACAGGAGCAGATAGAATTGCAGCTAATGGAGATGCAGCAAATAAAATTGGAACATATACAGTTGCTATTGCTGCAAAATATCATAACATTCCATTTTATATTGCTGCACCTTTATCAACTATTGATACATCTATTAAATCAGGAGACGAAATTAAAATTGAAGAAAGGAACAGAGAAGAAGTAACACATATTAATGGAGATTGGATTTGTTCGCCAAAAGTAAATATAATAAATCCCGGATTTGATGTTACACCTAATGAATTAATCGCCGGAATTATAACAGAAAGAGGAATTTTAAGACCCCCTTATATTGAATCAATTAAAAATATATTTTCAAAATAATAATAGACTTTTTAATTTAGTTTAGCTTTCTAATTTAATTTCTTATTTTTTATTAATTCTATAGTTTTTAATATTGATTCTTTTGTTAAACATATTAAAAGTATTAGTGACGAAATTTTTATTAAATCTCCATTAATTACATATCCTGTACTATTTGTTATTTGAAAAGGATTTAATATTAAAATAAATAGTAATAAATATATCCAATCATCTTTTTCAACTTCTTTTTTATTAAAGAACATTATTATAAAAGGAAAGAAATATAACATTACATATAAAAATGAAGAAGAAAATATTGCATATATAGATAATATAATTTGTGCTGTTTGTTTCCATTTTATAGTATGTGAAAAATTTGTTGCAATTGCTAAAACACTTATAATAAATGATAATTTTATATATAACCATTTTGTAAAAATTAATAAAGGTAAGTTAAATGATAATATATAAAAACTTGGTATCCTTTTGAATAAATAGTAATTAGTATTTATTTCCATATTTTTGATTAATATTGGAAAACAATTAAAACCACCTTCAAAATAAATAAATGGTATGAAAAATAATAATATTGAATATACAACAACTTTGAAAAAATCTTTCCATCTTTTGTCATATAAAAGGAAAATAGCTAATAATGCAGGTAATATTTTTAATACACAAGATATTGATAAAGCAATTAATGAAAGTTCTCTAATATATTTTTTTTCACTTTTATAATTAAACAGGAAAAATGTTATACAAGCTGCTGATAAAGTAATCATGTTTCCTCTTTCCCAAGAATATAAGAAAATTCCTGAAAACACTATACAAATCATAAATAAATTTTTAAAAAGATTATCAGTTTTAAATCCGTTATACAATGTTAATAACAAAAATGAAGTTATTAAAAACATAACATAATGACAAAGCATTATTGTGCAGGTTATATAATCACCATTTCCGTTAACTATTTTATAAAAAATACTGAAAAAAACATAAACTAAAGGTGGATATGCATGATCACCGGAATATATAATATTTGATGAAAATTGATATGGATTATTTTGCGATACAAATTTTATCATGTTTGTAAAGTCAGCCATATAATCTCTAAGATGACTATCAAATACCATAAATTGCATAGAAAAATTATTGTAAAAAATAAGATTGAAAAGAAATAAAAATATTAAAAAAAACATAACAATTAAAAATGTATATCTTATTTTTTCCATATTATTATTTCTCCATAGAAAATTATATTAAAGATATTTTTTTAACGATAACCATATTGAGTTGTTCTATTTATAAATTTTTCTCTAGCTTGCATTTTTTTTATATTTGCATCTGAAAAAATTTGTTTAAATTGTTGAATTTGACTATCATTAGCAAGATTTGGATTTTTTTCTATAAATGAAGTTAGTACATTTTTTCCATCTTCATATCTTCTTTGTTGTTGATATATAGCTAATAAATTATTAAGTGCTGTTTTATTACTTTTATCAACTTGTAAAATTTTCTTATAACAAATTATAATATTATCATTATCTTTTAAAGAAGTATAAGCCTTAATTTGACGATAATAAATATCTGAATTTTGTCTTATATTTTCAGCTTTTTTATAGAAAGAAACAGCTTTTTCATAATCACCTGCCGACATAGCTTCATCACCTAAGTCAATTAAACTGCCAGGGTCATTAGGAATTCTTTTGGCAATATCTGTTAATTCTGCAGTTTTTGCTTTTTGAATATCTTTTTTTTCAGGCTCTTTACCATAATTTCTATATAATAATTTTATTGTATTTTTATCTCTGGCAGATAAATGAGGCAAAAATGTTGAAACCCCCTGCGACATAATATCATTTTTATATGGACTGTGTCCCATAATACCAAGTGAATGTCCTATTTCATGCAAAATTGTATGATATACCATATTATCAGGCAGTGCTTTACCATCAGTTCCATAAGCCCTTATAACTATCTTATTTCCTGCAAGAGTATTACCTTGAATATTATACTCACAATGTCCACCTTCCTGCATACCTTTATCACCATTGTTTTTTGTAAAAGTAACAATATCTGTGGCATCTTGTTTATTACCCGAATAACTAAAAGAAAGATAAGATCCTATAGCTGATTGCCATTCACTATAAGCTCTTTGAACCATCGGCTTATATTTTGAATCAGGTTCTATATATACTCTTACAATTCCTCTTTGACGTAAATATTTATTTCCACCTCTGTATGCATTTTTTAAATATTCTGTTGCTGTTTCTTGTTTTTCGTTATTTTGAGCTGTAGATGTGTTATTTTGAGTTTTTGCAACAGGAGAATTATTGTTTTCTAAAAGCTTTTTATTATAAACATCAATATTCGCAATACCCTGCTTTGAAAGAGTTGCTGCTTGTGATGATGGAGCTATTTTTATAATCGTTTGATATTCTTTTTTTGCTTCGTCATATTTTTTTTCTTTTGATAAAATTTGGCAGTACATATATCTGGCATTTACGTCATAATAATTAACTTTTAATGCTTTTTGAAATAAAATTTTAGCAAATGCATAATCTCCTTTATTATATGCATTCATACCTGCATCATAATCAACACCTGCAATAGCTGAAAGCGATATTGCAGGCATTGTCAATAATGTTAATATATATTTTTTAAAATATTTTATATTCATGCTATAAGTTTAGCATTTTTTAAAACCTTTTTCAATTTTTTAACTTTTTTTTCAGGTTTTTGGAATATAAAAATATATTCATGCTGAAATATGTAAAAACCACCGTTTAAAGCTCTATATCTCCATAAATTAGCTGTTTTTCCTTTAGCTCTTTCATTACCTTGAATATCTTTTACGATAACAGCTTTTAATTTAAATCCAAGCTTTTCCATTCTTTGTTCACAGCCAAAAGAAAGTAATTTACATTCACCGTCTTTATATTCATCACCAATAATTAAAGCAGCATATCGACCATCTTCTAAAAGGTCATATCCATTTTGTGCTACTTTTTCAAACATATCATAAAATTCTTCCGGTGAAGAACAATTTGATAAATCTTCTTTTTTATCTGAAAATTTAATAATATCATCATAAGGTGGGTGTAATACTAAAAATTGAGCTTTTTCTTCTCCCATAATTTCAAGTCTTGCTTGAATTTTTTCTTTTGCAATTTGAGATGTAGAATCAGCTGAAATAATATTAACATCTGTTACCAGCTCTTTTGGTGAAAATTTTTCAGCAACATGTTCGGCAAGTTCAGGTTTTAATTCAACACCAATACATCTTCTGTTCATATTTAATGCTTCGATTGCTGATGTTCCTGAACCTAAATAAATCTAAAATAATATCTTTTTTCTTGGTAAAACGTTCAAAAAATTGTTGTGCAAGCTGAGGAATATAATTTCCATGATATTCATTTGAATGTTTACCTGATTTATCCCTTGACGGAAATAACCAAAGAGTATCTGTTTTTATATGCGAGTAATCTTTCCAATTATTTAAATCAATATCATTATAAGGCTTACATTTTTTTATAGGATTTTCAGCAACTTTCAAATTAGCTTTTTTATTTGGTTTTTCAGCAATTTTTAAGTTAGAATTTTCGATTTCCTTTAATTTAGTATTAGTAAGCCTTACCATTCCAAATCTCCACTATGCTTCTCTTTACATAGTGAAGTATATTATTTTTAATTTTTATTTTTATCCTATAAATACTGTAATTTATGATGCTTGTTTTAATTCAATTAATGTATCTATAAGCATAGGATCCCATTTTTCACCGGATTCTTCTTTTAAAACTTGTAAAGCTTTTTCAATAGGCATAGCTTTACGATAAGTTCTTTCTGTTGTCAAAGCACAATAAGCATCAGCTATAGCGATAATTCTTGAACCTAGAGGAATACTTTGACCACTTAAACCTTCTTTTCCTGAGCCGTCCCAACGTTCTTTATGATAGTGAATATAAGGAATAACTTCTGCCATAAAATTAATACTCATAAGTAAATTAACACCGATATTGGGGTGATTATATAATTTTGCCCATTCTTCTTTAGTTAAAGTTCCTTTTTTATCAAAAATTTCAACAGGTAATGTAATTTTTCCTATGTTTCTTAGAAGTGCAGCATAATAAACTAAATCTTTTGTTTTTTCGTTTAATCCTAAAGCAGTACATATTTCAACAGAAAGCTCTGCAACAGCTCTTGAATAATTTGCTTTAAAATGGCTTCTTGAATCAACAGCTTTTGCAAGATTTTCGACAAAAGCTTGTTGTTCATCTCCTAAATCACCAATTAAAGCAGTAATTTCTGCACGTAAATGTTGTAAGTCTGCTACATCTGCATCTTTATCATTAATTAATTTTTCAGCTTCTTCAGCTTCTTTTTGGAAAGCCATTGAAGTTGCAAATAAATCTGCTGTTATTTCGCACATTTCAATGAAATCAGGTTCAAATTCTTTATATGAGTAGTTTTGAATTACAATAACACCAACACAGTCTAAAGAACTTTTCATAGGTACACAAAGACAATATGTAGCTTTATCTTCGTCCAATGTTTTTATAGGTTTTAATTTTTTTAAATCAGATTCTAACAATTCGATTGTTGAACGTTCATTAAATGCTTTTGTTGCAATAGAATCATCATTGAATTTGTAGCCTATATTTTTAGAATATAAATCACCACTTATTTTAACAGATGTTCCGACTAAAATTAAATCGTGATTATTATCGCTAAATCCACCGGCATTGTCTTTGGTAAGATATATATGACAAGCATCAACAGCAGCCATTTCTTTTATGGTTTTTGCTATTGAACTATATATAATATAGTCTTCTTTACTGTTAAAACCTAAAATAGTTAAAGTTTTATCTTTTGAATAAATAGATATCAATTCAGATAATTGTTTTTTTAAACCTTCTGTTTTATCTGTTTCTTTTTCACTTATTTTTTTTGCTAAATCATCAGATATTAAATGTTCCGATAAAAAATCTCCTAAATTCAAAGCAAAAATTTCTTCAAGTGGATCACAATCTATTAAATCAGCACTTTGTGCGAATAATGATACACTTTCTTCTTTTTTTTCTTCCATGTGTGTAATCTTTCCTAGGCCATGCGGCAGAATAAATCTCTCCATTAATATTGTCGGTATAATTTTAATAAACTTTAAATTTTTTATAAAAACTCATACAAATGGAGGACATTTAATTTAACAAAAATATAGCTTATATGCTGTTAATGAATGGGTTTTAGGAAAAATACAAATGTTTAGAAATGTAACAAAACAAAAAAATAATTAAAGTTTTTATAGAAGCATGCCGATATATAAAATGTAAGTGATAAGTAGTAAGTGGTCGGTAAATGTTAAATATTCAGTCTATAACATCTTTCTATACAGCTAATGCTTTAAATGCACAAACTGACTTAAATGCTTACAAAAATGTTGATGGTAAAATATTTGTTTCTACAGATATGTTTACTCAAGAAAAAGGTAATAATTTATTTATTTCTGCTTTAACAAAGCGTCTAAATAATATTGATAATCTTGCAAAAGATAGAAACGGTTCACAATCTTCTCCATTTGCAAGAACAAATTCGAAAGCAAAAAGACAAGAGCCTTCTATAGATGATGATATTTTCTCTATGAGTGAAGGTCGATTACTTAATCTTTATGCATAAAAAAATTCTTACAATTCTTACAAATCTTACAAAATCTTACAATTCTTACTTACAAATCAAGATGGCTTAGACCATCTTTTTTTTTATTTTCAGAAACGTTATTAAATATATTTAACATAATAAATTACAAAATATTCATTTCTTATATAGTTGTATTTTATATAGGAAATGAATATTTTGATAATCTTTATTTTAAGAAATAATATTATTACATAATATTATCAAGACCGTAAACAAAATCTTTGTTATTATAAACATGTTCTATAGCAAGCATTACACCTTTCATATAACAAGCTCTGTCAGAGGTATCATGTTTTATGGTAAGAATTTGTCCGGAAGAACCAAAAATAACTTCTTGAGAAGCAGAATATCCTGGCATTCTAACGGAATGTATATGTATTTCCGATTTTGTTTTAGCTCCTCTTGCACCTTGTATAGTTTCGGTTTCATTACAATTTCCTGTTGTAAAATTATCATTAACTTCAGCCATCAATTCAGCAGTTTTAATAGCTGTGCCTGATGGTGCATCTTTTTTTTGATTGTGATGAAGTTCTATAATTTCAGCATTATCAAAATATTTTGCCGCTTCTTTTGCAAATTTCATCATTAAAACAGCACCTGTTGAAAAATTTGGAGCAATTAAACAAGAAACATTTTTATTATTTGATAAATTTTTTAATTCATTAATTTGTTCAGGTTTTAAACCGGTTGTTCCTATAACAGGTGAAACACCTAAGTTTATATATTTTTTTGCATTTTCAAAAATAATTGATGGTTGAGTAAAATCAACAACTACATCAGGTTTAACTTCTGTAAAAGTTTTTTCAATGTTATTGCTTATAAGAACATTAAATTTTTTGTTGAATAATACTTCTCCTATATCTTTTCCAATTTCAAACATATCAATTGCTGCAACTAATTGAGTTTTGTCATTTTCAAAAACAGTTTTTATAACTTCTCTGCCAACTTTGCCTAAAGCTCCGGTAACTGCTACTTTTATCATAATGTTTCCCTTTTATTTTTTATAAAACTTTGCAAAAATATAATAACACAAATTTTTAGAAGGATAAAAATGAGCAAATTTCTGAACTTTTTTTAATAATAGGTATTGCAAGCATTTTATTTTGGAATAAACTTTCTGTAAAATTATTTGGCAATTCTGACCAATATTTCAACGTATAAATTCCATTTTTACTAAGAAAGTTTGCAATAAATTCGTTATGTTTTGATATTAGAGGATATATCATTGGAATATCTTCATCTGTAATTTTTATTTCATATTCGTTTATATTTTTAAAAATATTACGAATTTGATTAAAAATATTTTTCTTTTTTATAGCTTCATCTTCAAAATTAATTTCTAATAATTTTTTATATGTTATATTACTAATTTTTTTTAGTGGTTGATTATCAATTGAAAGTTCATTTTTACAAAAAGAATTAAAATCAAAAATTTTTATATTTCGGTTTTCGTCTTGTTGAAGTTCATAATTTAATTCTTTTTCACAATTTAAAATGCCTCCGTCATTAACATTGAAAAACTTTCTTGGAGAAGAAAAAGAGGCTAGTCCTAAATTTTCTGCAAAAAATGCATGAGCATTATCTAAAATAAGATTTTTATATTTATTTGCTAAAATTTTACTTTGTTTTCCACATAATCCAAAATAGTTTATGTACAAAATATAATCTTCTTTTTCAAATTTTTTCTCAGGCATGAAAAATTTATCTATATGATAAAATGCAATTTGAACATTTTCTTGTCTTAAACTTTGCCATATAACAGGACAGACATAATATGGTATATGAATTTTT
>JAFQYI010000049.1 GCA_017406505.1 bacterium | reverse complement strand
TACCTTTTTTTAAATTAACTTTTTGGAGCAAATATCTTTATATGCACAATTCTGCTTATTTGGACATTTTGGTGGTTTATCAAAGTTCATTTCTTGAATATTTTTAGCTATTCCCTTAAATTCTTCTACTATTTCTTTACATTCTTCATCACTTAGCTGTAATTCTAAATGATAATTATCTGTTATTAACGGATATATAAAGCATGTTGAAATTTTAATATCATCATCAATTTTATTTAATCTTTTATACATATATTTATATAATGCTATTTGATAAAAATAATCGGAATGTTTGCCTTGTTTTTTTATTCCACTATTGTCTTTTCCTGTTTTATAATCATATATGCTATACGAACCATCAGCATTTTTATCAACTCTATCAATATTTCCAACAAAAGTTATATCATCTTCAACATAATTCATTTGATATTCAGCATTAGATTGAAGTTCTTCTGCCGATTTGAATTTTTGAAAAAAGTTGTAATATCCGGTTTCATTAAAAATATAATCTTTGCCACATTTTTTCATATTTTCGGGGTGTTCTGCATAATTTTCGGTTATATATTTTTCAAAAACATCATATACTTCTTTATAACTTGGATATTTTTTGTTCTTCATTGCTTCCTCTGTTGCATATTGAAAGGCTAAATGAACTGCATTACCAAAAGTTAAGTTGTCAGAATTTCCGTCTGACGATGGCAGACCTAGAATATATCCATAAAAATATGCTTTCGGACATTTTCTGTATGCATTTAGTGAGCTTGCAGAATATATGGTTGGAATATTATTTTTTATAAAATCATCAAACTCTTCTGAATAATTATAATCATAGTTAGGATTTTCAAGACTGTTTATCTCAATTTTGTCCGGAGTTATAAGCAAATCCTTGTTATTCTCAAGTTTTCCTTGTAAGTTTTCTATAAACCAACTTAATTTTCCGGTTTTTGAACCATCAATTGCTGCCGTTAGCACAAGTGATTTTTTTGCTCGAGTCATTCCTACATATAATAATTTTATATTATCTAAAAATTTTGCCTGTATTTGTTTTTCTTCAAGTTCTTCAAAAGATAATCCATTATTAGAAAGAGGAATTTTTTCTTTATAACTTGAAGTACTGCTTTCCCATTTATGGCTTGTTAATGCCGGCATAAATACATATTCAAATTCTCTGCCTTTTGATGAGTGGTAAGTTGATAATTGCACTGCATTTAAAGCTTTATTTTCTTTATCTAAATTTATTTCGATTTCACTTGCTTGTAATTTTGAGAGATATTCGACAAAAGCAGAAAAAGAAGAACCTTGATTAATCTTATAATAGGCATCAGCTTCTGTTATAAGTTTTTTTATGCCTTTGATATTTTCCATTTTGTTTAAATCTTCATTAAAATAGTAATTAAAAATACCTGTTTTATTTCCAATTTCTATCAAAGAATTAACATAATTTTCTTTTGTTATATATTTTTGTAGCTTATCATAAGTATCTACAAAATTTTTTAAACCATTATAATCAAATACTGTTTGCGTTTTATCGTCCAATAAATCTTTCAGTTGTTCAATAAGAGTTTTAGAATTTATATCTAAAAAGCCCTTTAATCTTTTCAATAAATGAGCTTCTGTAATACCTTTTTTGAGTAAATGTTCCATATTGTCTCGTAATGACTTATAGTGCGATTTTAAGTTATATAAAGTATTGAAATCTTTTGGATTAATATGAAAAGGATAAAATAACAAGTAAGACATTATTTTATCAGAATATTTTTCCGGATTTGTTAAAAATTGCATGTATGTCAAAAGTACATTTACAGAATTAATTTTAAAAATATTTTTTCCACCTGTAATTTCCACAGGTATTCCATTTGCTTTGAGATATATTTCATAATCGGATAATTCTGCATTAGTTCTTGTTAAAATAGCTATTTCCGATAACTTTGACGGGCAATTATCTGAATGAATAATATTTTTTATCATTCCGACAATATAATCTCTTTCGTCGCCACTATTCTCAAAACTATAGTATTCGACAGGTCTGCATTCATTATAAACTTTTGAAGTCGGTGGAGAAATTAACTTTTTTTGAATATTCAAATTCTTAAATTTTGGCATTGTGCAAATTCGTAAATTAATATGGTTTTCAGACCAAAACGCTTTATCTTTTTTTGATGTAGCTTTTTTTTCCATATATTTACAAAATTCATTTTGTAATGAGGCTAGTTCTTTTGATACATCTAAAATAGTTTGGGTAGAACGATTATTTTCTGTTAGACATTTAACTTGAACATTAGGAAAATTATACAAAAAGTTTTCAATAGTATCTAATTTTGCACCTTGAAAAGTATAGATAATTTGATCATCATCTCCAACGACAAATATATTTGGACAATGCTTTGCTAAACAAAAAACGATATCGTTTTGAGCTTTATTTGTGTCTTGATATTCATCAACCAAAATATAATCATAATTTTGTGCAACTTCTTCTAAAAGAAAAGAGTTTTCTTCTTCAAATTTTTCTAAGACTTGATTTATCATATCGTAAAAATCAATATAATTTAAATCTTTCATTTTTTTGGAATAAAGTTTATAAAAACTCCAAAGTTCGCTCATTTTATCAATTTTTAAAGCTAAAGTATCAATCTCATTTTGTCTTGTTTTTGTATATTTTTCTTTTTGCTGTTCTTGTAAAATTTTTAAATGAGGTTTCCAGAGGGGATTGTTTTCTAGATTATAAAAATATTCTTTTTCGTTTTTAATTCTATTTTTTTTGATTTCTTCTATCGCATCTATGATATCTTGCGTATATTGATAAGGATTATTTTTTTCATCGTTATAAGCAACAGGATTAAGTTCATCGATACATTCTGAAATTAAAGTACGTTTATATGCATCTGTAATAATTCTATGGTTTGGATTATCAAATTGATTTTGATATTCTTCCATAATTGTTAAACAAAATTCGTGATAGGTATACACATTTACATCATATTTATCACCAATTTTTGCTTTCATTTCTCTCGCTGCAGTGTTTGAAAATGTAAGGCAGAGAATTCTTGATGGATTGACGTTTTCATCTTCAATCATGTGCTTTATTTTTCTTGTAACAGTAAAAGTTTTACCGGTTCCGGGACCTGCTATAACCAAAAATTGACCATTTGTAGTATTATAAATACAATCTTCTTGTGCCTTATTAGGAGTAGGAAGATTTTGAGATATATCTGATACTTTTTCCATATAAAATCCTTTTTTTTTATTATACTATATTTTATGCAATATTTTTAAAGTTCGGATTTATTAGTTGATTAAAATAATAAATAAGCTCTATATAGTTTTATAGAGCTTATTTGATATTATATATTTTATTCTTTAT
>JAFQYI010000048.1 GCA_017406505.1 bacterium | reverse complement strand
CTTCCTATAATTAATGTTATATAATAATTAAGAACCATGTGCTGAGGCACTTAATTGAGCTTTACCTCCCTCAACGGTTCTTTTTAATAGGGTTTACATATCTATGCAAAGATAATCAGATTAAAACGTAAGAACATTTCCTTTTTAGTAGAAAGCACGGTTTCACCGTGCACCTTTTAAATGGTAAGGTTAAAGAATATGAAAATGATACAATAATTCTTGATATCTTTTAACATGTTAAAAAAGGAACAATCTTAAATGAATTCAGACAAATATGCTAACACATATAAAGTGGAATTTGTTGATGAAGCAAGTTTAGATATTCTTCCAGCTAATACTCTTCAATTAGTTGCAAATGGTCTAGACATCGATTCTATTACAAGAGTTGATGCACTTCCAGCAAATCCTTCCGAAGAAAAACTCTATGAATATGAGGGAACTCTTTATTATTATGACAATGATGAATGGCACACTGTAGGAACAGCTCAAGAACTTCAAGCAGAAATTGAAGCTCGTCAAGCAGAAGATAATAATCTTCAGGAACAAATCGATGCTCTTGAAGTAGCATCTGATGTTAAAGATGTTGTAGCCACAAAAGCAGAACTCGATGATTATGATACATCTTCCTTAGAAGACAATGCTATTATTAAAGTTCTTACAGATGAAACGCATGATGACCAAACAGCTTACTATCGCTATAATGAACAACTAGATTCATTCATCTTTATTGGCGCTGTTTCTCCTTACTACACAAAATCCGAAACAAATACTCTTTTAGATGAGAAAGTAGATAAGGTTGCAGGTAAAGGACTCTCTACTAACGACTACACAGATGCTGAAAAAACCAAACTCGAAGGAATTGAAGCAGGTGCAGAAGTTAATGTTCAATCAGACTGGTCTCAAGCAGATAGTGAAGCAGATGATTTCATTAAGAACAAACCGAGTATTTATACACAATCCGAAGTAGATTCTCTTTTAGATGATAAACAAAATACTCTTACAGCAGGAAACAACATTACAATTTCTAATGACGTAATCTCAGCAGATGTAGATTCACTTTCTAATAATGATTGGGAAACTCTATTTCCAACTGCTTAAGGAGAATACATATGGCAATTGAACAAAACAAGAATTATACGCTGAAAGGAAGTCAACTTGAAGATTTAGCAAGAAGGCTTAATTCTGCACAAGAAAATGCATCAGATGCTTTAGAAGGACTCGATGATAAAGTCGATAAAGAAACAGGTAAAGGTCTTTCAACAAATGACTTCACTAACTCAGATAAGACAAAACTTGACTCAGTAGAAGCAAATGCTCAAGAAAACATTATTGAATCAGTTTCAGTTAATGGAACAGAAATCACACCAGATGCAAACAAAAATGTCAATATCAATGTTCCAGCAATAGAAAATTCTCTTACATCAGAATCTACAACGGATGCTCTTTCAGCAGCACAAGGTAAAGTGCTAAAAGAATTGATTGATGGTGCAAGCGGAATTAAGACATTGACTATGGTGGATTATAATTGGCCAACAGCCAATCCGACAATGATTGGGCTTTGCCAATTAGACCCAGGAATCTATTATTTTGGGGAAGACTTACATTTCAGCGCTTCTGGTACTATTGCAGAGAATATCAAAAGCGGGTCTATCTTGCTTGTCGCTCAAAGGTCGACTTCATACCCGAATCACCGAATGGGGTTGCTGATGAACTCTGCTGGTGGATGGACAACATTATCTTGTGTAGGAGCAGACAACATTCCATATACCCAGACTGACCCAACCTCGCAAGATATTTTGATAGGGTCTTCTGTCGTGAATAATCTTACAACTCTCAGTTCTAAGAGACCGCTTTCTGCCATGCAGGGTAAAGTCTTAAATGAAAAAATTGGTGGAGATTTATCTAATCTTACAACAGAAGATAAAACATCTCTCATTAATGCTATTAATGAAATAGTTTCAGCAACAATCTCAGACACAGATTATAATGCTTTATGGAGTTAGCAAAATAAATTAAACTGCATGCTTAAGAGAGACCTAATTAAGAGGTCTCTTTTTGATATAATTGTTTAGAAATAAAAAAGGAACCTTTTACAATGTCAATTGACTTAAATAAAAAATATGCTTTAACTGGTTCTCAATTAACCAAGTTGAAGACATATATCGATAATAGTGGAGGAGGTGGGGGAAGTGAAATTCTTTATGGACCTTCTGAACCTGATGATTCTGTAGGAGAGAATGGACAACTTTATGTAGTGATTCCAGAGTTAGCTGAAGATGATTATTCTACAATTAGAATTACATATAATTTTCCGAATGGATGGAAACGACAAAAACAATCATTTTATGTCGACACCTCAACTGGTATTTTTGCAGCATATTTAGAAGCTTATAATTTCGCAGTTAACGCAGTTGAAAATTATATATCTATAACAGGTAATGACGTTCAATATCCTGCTAGAATTTATGGTCCTTATACAGAACTCTATACTTATCAAGATTGGGATTATGGTACTTCAGCAATTTATACCAATCTTTCTAGCGCTGTTAGTGCACTTAATAGTAAAGCTTCAGAATATGGTGGTTCTGTTACATTAAATGGAACTACACTAACTTACACATATAATGGACAATCTACGACTTATACGAATTTCAACTCATGTGTTTCTGCGGTCAGCTCTGATTATGAGGCGGCAATGGGTTGGACAAGTTGGCAATTTACAGCTTACACGAATGGTACATATTACTACTATTCTGGAGATTCATGGGAAGGTGTAACAGTATTTCCAGAATCTAGCTTCGGAAGTTATATTTATTCTTCAATGCAAAATTGTGTAGATTATAGTGGTGGTTACGTTCCAGTTGTTGAAGCATATTATTATAGTGGTGATAATAAGATTGAAATACATTATGCTGAATATGATGAATCGTTAATCACTCCTATAACAGAAACTTATACAGATGTTCAGCAAGCAGCTGATAAATTTAATGAAATCATATTTTCAGGAAGTTTATCTCTTACAGCACCCAATATAAAGGCAGAAAGGTTATAATTCATGAAATTTTTAAATTTAATTAATACTAGGTTTCAGCGTTTTTCAAGTGATGCAGAATTAGTTAACTTTTATGCTCCAGAAAATTTAACAATTTACGTTGAGAATCTTAAATATAACAATTGTGATTTTTCATTCGTTAAAAATATTAGTGATGTTACACCCACTACAACTGGAATTAATTGGATGCAGTTTAAAAATCTTACTACAGCAACTAAAGTTAATTTTATAGGAGAAGATTTTTATTTTCCTGTATTAACAAAGATAAACAGTGGCTGGTTTTATTTCTCTAATACAATAAATTCTTTCTATGCACCAGTTTTAACAGATATTCTTGCATCTGGAATTAATTCAACACTTTCATTTGGAAATTCTCAAGCAAGAAATATAACTGTTAAAGATGTATATGCTCCATTTGTAAATTTAACATTACAACAAAATACAAAAAGTTTTAACAACGTTAATGCTTCATCTATCACTGGTAAGAACATTAATTGTAATTTTTCAAATGTCAGTACTTTAACAAATATTGTTTCTCAAAATGTTAATTATAGAGGAAACACGATAGATAATTGCAAAATTAGATTTTCAAGCAACTATGCCAATACGTCTGCTTTTTCTACTACTATAACATCTATTACGAATTCAGAAATTTCTGGATTTGGCAGTGGTATGTTTAGATTTTGTTTACCTAATCTTGATGGAACAACTGTTCATGCACAAGCCGCTACTGATTATATGTTCTATTCTCAACGCTTACTCCAGAACGAAGATTATTTTAAGAATTTTACATTTGAAAATATTGGTACTTATAACTCGATGTTCAATTATTGTACTAGTCTTCAAGAAATTTCTTACGAATTTTTGTACAATCTCTTTTCAAATAGTAAAACAAATTCTTACATAAATATGATGTTTAGTTATTGTGTTAATCTCTCAAACAATTCTGTGAAAAATATTGTTAGAGCTCTTATTGATAGTAATATTTCTGTACAATCAGCATATAAAAACTTGTCAAATGCAAATTATGTAAGTCCTTTTCGATATACACTATTTGACAATTCCTATTATACCGAATATCATCAAGAATTGAATAACCTTGGTTGGAAATTTTAGGAGGTATTATGTCTGATAGAGGACAAAAAATTAAACTTAATGGACATTGGTTTGAAGTTCAATCTGACTTATTAAAAGTTGGAGGGCATTGGTTTAATGTCCCGCAAAAATTTTATAAGCTTAAACAATGGTTCGATTGCTCAACAGAAACCAAGTTTACTCCTTATAAGTTATATGCAACTTATGATGATGATAGTTTGACAATGTTGTTTGAATATGAGACTCTTGAAGAACTTATATCTGCATTTCCGAGAATTGGAAGTTCTTTAGGAAACTCGAAATCATATTCAATTTTAATTGATTATGAGGAGTAAGAATGGAATATAATTTTCATAGTTTTAAAAATCTTACAAACTGCACTATAAATTTGCCGAATGAAATGACAAGGAGTGATAAATTCACTTTTAATACAGTTTCAAATTTATTTATTAATAATTTTCAGGCAACAAACATCAGTGGTATGTTTGAGCGTGATAATTTTTCAAATCTTCCAAATTTTATAAATTTTGATAATATTAGAGCTTCAAGTGAAGCATTTAATAATAGCTCAATAACAAAATTAGAAGATATAACTTTTAATATAAATACTGTACGATTTGAATATTACAATACATTTAAAACATTTTACGGTTCTAATAAATCATTTATATTTAATAATGTGAATTTTCCGTTTGGCTATTCAACTTTTGTTGCAAACATCTACTATAAAAATATTTATTTTCAAAATGTAACAGTAAATAATCAAGAATCATATTTTTCGTTTGTCTCGACTACTGAAAATCTAATAATTAATGATTCATACTTTGAAGTAAATAATTTTAGAGTAGGTAATTTAATTGATTCTCATAATTTTACAGTTAAAGCGAATAACCTTGCAATTGCCAGTATAGGTAGTTCAGAAAATTTTGTGATAGATTCCAAAGAGATATCAAATTCATATATTTGGACTGACAATTTAGAAGTTAAGAATGCGATTAAATTGAATAATGTTAGGTTTTTCAATATTCCATACACAGAACGAGAAAATATATTAGATATGCAAAATATCACTGTATATAATGAAGTGTCTTTTAATGGGAGCATACGTGACACTACATTAAATCTTCCTTCTGCAGAATTCATTGGGTTTAATCAGTGGTGCACTGGCAATAATAGCATTCCGCAAGATATTTATGCTCCAAACAATACTATATATTCATTCATTGACATTGATGCAAAGGCATATAATATCAATTTTCATCAAGACTATATCTACGTAAATCATCTTAGCAAGTGTAGAAATCTTGATAATTTTCCTGAAATGATTGTTAAAGTTTCAACCGTAAGAGACAGTTATTTTGCTAATCTTATGAATGAATGTTATAATACGATTCACTTGACAATCGACGTTGAAAATATGAGCAATATTACAAATAGAAATATTTATAATTGTAAAAATGCAACAATTTATCTTAATTTTGTTAATGTTAATCAAGATTATATAAATTTTACATTAGGTTCTCATTCAAATGCTCAAGCTATTTACATGAATTTTGGAAATATCACGTTTAAAGATTTTAATTATTATTGTGAAGATGGTATGCTTGAACGCCTTAGCATGTTTGAAGGTGTCCAAATTTCAAATATGCTCAAATTTGACCTTCAATACACAAATAAACTCCAAGAATCATTTGGACGAGAATTCTTTGAAATGTTAATTAGAAGTAAGACAAATTATCCTCAACTAAGATTGAATCAAGCGCTTAATGCGATATTTTCAATGGCTCCAAATATTAATGAATCTCTTTACAATGAATATCCAGAATTGAATAACCTTGGAATTAAATGGTAAAATATCTTATATGGTAGATATTATTATTCCTGCTTATAATTCACAAGATACAATTGTTAGAACTTTAAGTTCAATCTCTGCTCAACTCAACAAAGATGAGATTAAAGTGACAATTGTTAATGATGGAGGAGATGATTATAAGCAGATAGTAAAAGATTTTACTCCTCTTCTAAACATTCAAGAAATAGGCTATAAAACGAACAAAGGACCTGGTTATGCTCGGCAATATGGAATTGAACACACATCAGAAGACTATATCATTTTTATAGATGCAGATGATACATTCTATGGTTCTCAAGCTATTTCAATGTTGATTAAACCGTTACAAGATACATCAGCAAAATTTGTCATCTCGCCTTTTTGGCAGTATGGTAAAAATGTTGGAGAAATGGCTCCAGTTCCGGCTAATCTAACGTGGGTGTTTGGACATGCCTATAGACGTTCATTCCTTAAACAGCATAACATTAAAATGACACCAACTCGAGCTAATGAAGATGTTGGATTTAATGCAATGTGTAATCTTATAGCTCAACATGAAATGGGACAAGAAGGAGGTAAAATTCTTCCTATCGCAACTTATGAATGGCAGTATAATGAGATTTCTATTACAAGACGAGGTAATTCCGAGTATGAATATGGAATCTGCACTCCAGGTTATATCTATAACTGTCATCATGCATATGATGTTGCTCGAAGAGAAGGTGTCACACTTAAAGAACTCGCTAATGGTGCTCTTGAAACAGCATTTTCATGTTTTATTTATTATAATGTAGCACTTCAGCAAAAAGACTTACCTAAAGAAACTCTTGAAGCAATTGAACAATTATCAAGAAAATTCTACTATGCTTATTATAAGCAGGTGCAAGAGTATATTTCCGAAGATGATTACAAGAACATTTACACAGCTTGTTATCAAGGTAAACAAATGCATCTTCAAGGTGTTATCTTTAAAATGACACTTGATGATTTTGTAGAGTTAATGTTTAGCAAACCTGAAGATGAAATTACATACAAAGAACTCGAAGATAAAGTTCAAGCTATTGCAGAAAAATTAAAATAAATTCCGAACTAAGAGAGTATAATATAAGCGTACTCTCTTTTTAAATGCCTTATATTTGATATAATTGTCTTAGTTTTAAAATTAAAGGAACTTAATCAATGGCTATTGACAATAATTCTAAATACACACTGACAGGTGCACAGATTATTGATATCACTTCTCGTATTAAAAATATCGGTGATATTGCTAATGCTGCACTTCCTAACACAACTAATTATGCTGCTAATTTAACTGCTTCTCTTAATACATCTGACTATAAGCTGACTCTTGGACTTCTAGACCAACATGGAAATGTTCTTGGTACAAATAAAGTTGTAGACCTTCCTCTTGAATCCACTGTTGTTGGAGGTTCTTATAATTCAACAACTAAAAATGTGATTCTTGAGCTTCAATCTGGTTCTAATATTGAATTTTCTGTTGCTGACTTGGTTTCTGGACTTCAATCTGAAATTAATGCAACTAATCCATTAGATGCGGCTTATATTAACACTGATGCTTCTAATCTCTTTGTAAATCAAGCAGAAAAAACAAAACTTGATTCTATCTTGAATATTACAAATGTTGAAGCACCTCTCTACTTCAATACGACTACAAATAATCTTTGGCTTAATACTTCTGCAATTGAATACAATCTACCAATTGCAACAACTACTAACTTAGGCGGTATTAAAGTTGGTGATGGTTTGGCAATTAATGCAACGACCGGTGTTCTTTCTGCTAATATGCAAGCTGAAGTAATTTCCTCGAGCGATTGGACTAACCTTTGGAGCTAATTAAATGGCATTACAATCAGATACAAATTACACGTTAACTGGAGAACAACTTGAAGATTTAGTGTCTCGTATTCCAGTTATTACTATGACAACTGTAGACCCTGGTGAAGGTGTTGATTTAGCTGAAAATCACTTTATTGGTGTTTATATTGAAGATTAAAAAGGAGATTAAATGGCTACATATATCAGTGATGTACAGATAGCTCATCTTCAAACCAACCCTTCAGCCCTAGAATATGTAACTTTAACTGGTGATGCAAGTCGGTCAGGAAATACTGTAACATTATCAAATCTCAATGTCAGTGTTAGAGTGACATACGTCTATTCAGTTTATGGAGAAACTCAGACATATTATATTGCTGATTCTTCATCTAGCACAACTCAACTGAGCACAACAGGAAGCTTCGGATTTGATTTTAATGATGGACCCAATCATACTCAAAACCAGTCTATGTCTAATATGAGCTTTAGTGTTAGCACATCACAAACTTCTAAAACTCTTTATCTTCGAGCTGTTGGTAATGAAGATGCACAAATTCCGTTTACAGTAACATTTCCTGCTGGAACTTCTGCTCCTGAAGGACTTGCTATTAGCAACGTAGTTCCAGGAACAAATTCTGTAACTGCAACATGGTCTGTAGATGTTTGGAATGGAACTCCGGGAACTTTTGAATGCGATTTAGGTAATTCAACAACGACTACATCCGGTTTAAGAGTTCCGAGATATTATACTGAGGTAGAAACTTCTTCTTTAACTACAACTCAAACTTTATCTGCTTCTTCATCTCATACTGGAGGAACATTCACTATTTCTCCGAATACTCAATACTTTTTGTTTGGATATGCAACTAATTCAAATGGAGATGTTGCTGAATATACAGATTATTATCCTTTTGTTACATTAGCAGAAGCTCCCACAGTATCAGTGAGTTCAGTTGACTCAACTTCTGTGACAGTAGCTTATACTACAGCATCAGGTGGAGGTTATTATGCTCAAAATATTCAGTATTCTCTTGATGGCGGTACAACTTGGGTTACTGCAGACACAGTGGCTTCAGGTACGACTGCAGCTACATCAGGAACTTATACAATTACTGGACTAACCCCTGGAACTACTTATTCAATTCAAACTAGAGTTTCTACTACTGCTGGAACTACTACAGGAAGCACATTAACAGCAATTACTACATCAGCAGAAGTGTTACTTTATGAAGCTGTAGAACAAGAATTAAGTTTTGAAGTTGCACAAAGCTCAGGATTTGGAACTATTCAAATTGACCAAACAGCACTCTATAATGCAATCGAATCTTATTTAACAGGTTCAAAGAAGCCTGATTATCTATACATTACTTCAGATAGTTCTCACAATATTATACTGTCAATTTATTATGCAGATGGAACTTCAGAAGAAATTGGAACTTTAAGTGGAGCTGCTGCTCTTAGAAATACATATGGTATAACAGTTGAGAAAACTTATACATCAAGTAGTACAGCAACAATTTCGATTACGATGCCTTCTTTTGTTTCAGAAAAAATAGAAGAATTTTATGGACCAGTTAATGGTAAATCAAAAAAGATTTATAAGTTCTACGGTGGTGTTAAACAAGATGAATCAGCAACTATAGATGGAATTACAATCACCGATGAAGAAACATTCTTTGCTTTACTAAAATCTGTTGTCCCAGAAGAAAACTTAGAAAATTTAACAACATTAACATTACAATACGACGTAGAATAGGAGAATATGGACACAGACATGGTGTACAACTTGAGTGTTTCAGACGGAACTAATGTCTGGAATCTCTATAGTGGTTTAACAAGTAATTATCCAAACATTACTGGACTAAATGTTTCTACAAATGTTTCTGTTGGTAACTATAATTTACAATATACTCCAGAAAAAAGTGTATCGAAATTAATTTATGAAGCTGCGTTACCAACATATGGTGAAGTTCAATATTACATTAATGGAACATCTACATTAGCAACTGCAACACTAAGGTCAATGAATGATGTGAATAATTTGGGTGGTACAGAAACATCAAAAACTATTGACAATATAACAATTCATAGGAATGATTTTTATTCAATTAATTTGTCAGAAAATGTAAAATCAATTCCTAATAGGTTCGGTTATTATATGCAAAATCTTGTTTCTGCTGACATTTCATCAACAAAAATTGTGAATATTTCAGACGGATTTTTGAGCCGTGCATATAATTTTGTTAATCTGTCAGTAATACCAAACACTGTGAGCAACATTGGAAATTCATTTATGGACTCATGCTACAATTTCAATCAGTTGTTTAATGTTCCAGATTCAGTTACGACTATTGGCGATAGTTTTATGGTTTTATGTAATAATTTTAATTTGCCGCTTAATGTTCCGAACTCAGTTACAACTATCGGTAATTATTTTATGTATCTTTGTTACAATTTTAATCAATCATTAAAATTACCGAATAATTTAAGTGTTATTGAATCATACTTTTTATCTTATTGTAATAATTTTAATCAGCCAATTAACATTCCGAATTCAGTCACAACTATTGGTAAAGGTTTTATGAATTCTTGTCTCATTTTTAATCAACCATTTATTTTACCAGATTCAGTTGAAACTATTGGAGCATATTTCTTTTATAGATGTATAGATTTTAACCAAAACATCGTTATTCCAAGCTCAGTTTCCGCAGTAGGTACAGATTTTATGCACAATTGCAATTCTATGTCATCGACTGTAATGATTAATTGTAATGCTGAATCTTTTGCCAATTCAAATAATACATTAGCAGTATATAATAATTCTGTTGTAGCATATACAAATGGTATTAAAATTAGTGGTATTAATGCTCAGAACTTTGTGAATAGGTTTCCAAATCGTACTTCATTGCCATATCGTAAATTAATCTTAGCATAAAAGGAGTTATATGTTAAGTCTAATATTCATCTATGCTGGAATCTTTGTTTTAGCAGTTACTATAGGCATTAAATTAGTAAAGATTTTCTTCAAACAAGAATTTGCAATCTTTAAGTTTCTGATAAAATTAGCTTTGGGTATTATTCTGTTCGGAAGTCTCTGGTTTTTAATTGACGTTTTACTGTAAAAATTCGATAAAAGAAAGTCCTCTTTAATGGGGACTTTTTAAGTGTCTTCAAAATGATAAAATCTAGTTTAGAAAGGAACAATAAATGTCTGACGCAGTATTAACAGCTCTTATTGCTGCTGGAGTACCAGCATGTGTAACTATTGTTTCTGCAATTCTCCAACATCGTTCTAAAAGAATCACAGAAGCTATGAAAGCAAACTGTGCGCATATGGATGAAAGATTTGATGAACTTGATTCAAGAATCTCAGATCTGAAAAAAGATGGAACGAGAATACAGTTACTCTATTTACTTGCTCATGATGAAAATGATAAAGAATCTATCTTAACTGTAGCTCGTTATTATTTTGAAGAACTAAAAGGTGATTGGTATGTTAGTTCGATTTTTGCAAAATGGGCAAAAAAACACAATGTTGATATTTCACAGATTAAGATGGTTCATAAATAAAGGAGGATAATGTTTTTAAAAAAGAAAAAATTTAATAATTCTGTCCGAAATTTAGAGGACGATTTTAAACTAATGGGTGATTTACGAGACATTGGTTCTGGTGATATCACTAATAAATTAGGAGAATAATTATGGCTCATTCTAGTTTAGCTTCTGTATATGTACCTGCAGACCCTTCTAATTTTACATATGGACGTACAAAACCAATTCGATGTATTACAATTCATCATATGGCTGGTGTAATGACAGCTGCAGCTTGTGGTGGTATTTTTCAAAGAGTCGGTAGAAATGGTTCTTCTCATTACGGAATTGGTGTTAATGGTGAAATCGGTGTTTATGTAGAAGAAGAAAATACTGCATGGACTAATTCAAATTGGGATTCTAACTGTGAATCAATTACAATTGAAACATCTAATTCAAGCACAGGCGGAGATTGGCCTGTTAGTGATGCTTCTTATAATTCACTTATTCGTTTAGTTGCTGATATTGCTAAAAGAAGAGGATTAGGAAAGCTTATTCCGGGTGATAATTTAACATGGCACAGTTTAATAGCTTCCACATATTGTCCTGGAGATTATTTAAGAGCAAGAATTTCTGACATTGCAGATAAAGCGAATGCTATTAATTATCCAGGACCAACTCCAACACCGACTTCTGATTTTATGGTTGGAGATGAAGTAAGACCAATTAACTTAGTTGACTATAATGGAACTCCATTAGTAAGTTATCATGATTCATATATTATTTCATCTTTGAGTGGAGATAGAGCAGTTTTAACAACTTCTGGTGTTGTTTGGGCAGCTCTTAACACAAATAATCTTGAAATGGTAAATCCAGCTCCAAGGCCTTCTTCTGTTGAATGGAAAGATGTTCCTACAACAATTGCTTATATTAACGGAGAAACATCTCTAATCAATTTAGATGATGAATCTGTAGTTAAGAAGTTGTCTGGCGAGTTTATCTATGTTCAAGAATCAAAAGATGGAAACTATGTAAGAACATCATATTCAAGAGAGCACAATCAAAATTACGGAGTTACAAAATCAGCTCTTCTTACAAAAGAAGAATATGATAATTTGAATAAACCAGTAATTGAAGTTCCGGTCATAGAGTGGAAAGATGTAGAACCAACTACTAAACACATCATTAAAACTACTAATCTCATCAACTTAGAAACTAATGAAGTAGTTAAAGAATTAAATGGTAATTTTACATATGTTCAAGTGTCTGCAGATGGTAAATATGCTCGCACAGAATATTCGAAAAATAAAGGATTACCTTATGGTGTTCTTTTAGAAGCTTTAGATGATAATCTAGAGCCTTCAGAACCATCTTCTGGGGATACAACGGAGGACCCTAAACCTACTCCCTTTCCCGGAAAAAATACTGAGCCGCAAATTCCTGGGAGCTCAAATTCTGAATCTTCCGAATCGATACTTAAACAAATTTTAGAAGCTATCACTGCTTTCTTTACATGGATTCAATCAATTTTTAAGAAAGGATAAAGATGACTTTACCAACAAAACTCTATGAAACACTAAGATGGATTCTTTATATTGTTGCACCAGCTGCACTAACATTAGTGGCTAGTCTCAATACAATTCTTAATCTGAATCTAAATATGGAATTAATTACACTATTAGTTGGTGCATTTACAACATTTATTGGTGCAGTAACAGGTGTAGCAAAAGTTAGTTATGATAAAGAATTAAAAGCAGAAAGTAAATAACTTACTTCCGAATAAAAAGAGTTCATTTAAGAGCTCTTTTTTGTTACAATTAAAGAGTGCAGTTTTATAACTGAGAACATTAAAAGATAGGAGGTCTTTAAGTCATGAAAGTAAGTTTAACTCTGAACAACTTTCCAATGTTACTTTATGATATGTTTACTGAAGACTTAGCTAAATATGTTAATGCAAACGTACAAGTAGATGACATCGATACAGTATCTGTTAATTTTGAAGCAGATGGAGTAAAAGCACAAGAAGCAATTATTATCTGTGATAAGTATTCTTTTACAAAAGGGGGTGATTTTAATGAAAAAAGAGAAGAAGCGTAAACTGTATCCTGGAAAGGACTATCATCATCTTCTCTATCAATAGCAAAAACGTCATTGGCAACAAGGATATGCAAAAGCTTTAAGAGAACATCCATATATGGGAAAGTATATTCCTAGAGACACTCTTCATAGAGAGATTCATTCTAAAATTCACGACATTCCATGTCCGAATGGAAGAGAGTGTAAAGAAGCATTTGAAACCTTGTTAAAACTTGAACGCTTGGGTGCAATTGATATAGTAAATGATACATGTGAACAGAGACTTGATTTTTTAATCAAACTATGGAAAGACAAATGTCCAGCAACAGTTGCTATCTTACAATGGCAAAAAGACGTCATATCTAAATACTATGGCCGGGAATAAATCTCGGCCTTTAACATCCTAAAGGAGGAAAATGTTTGAAATATTAGGTTATATAGGAACTTGTCTCATTGTTTTGAGTTATTGTTTTGCAGGACCGAAGCTAAGATATATTAATATTGCAGCTTCAGTTTTAATGGTTATCTACTCAATCAGTATTTGGTCAATTCCTGTTTTCTTATCTAATAGTTTCTCCATTTTGATTCATCTATACTATTTAATATTTAAGAAAGGACAATAATGCTTCCAACAACAGTTATCTATGATAGAGACCATAGAGAGCCTTTTAATCTTGACTCTTTTAAAGAATTTGTTCAGTCATACGGTGATTATGACAAAGAAATTATGACAAAAGAGCTTGAAGAATGTGCTAAGTTTCCAATGATTCATGTTTCTAGATTGGTAAGATGTGCAATTATTTCATTAAAAGATAAAAAAGCAGCTAAAAAATGTTACGAAGAAAACTGGAATCCCGGAGAAGGATTTGAAAGATTAAGGAGAATTACTGGAAGTTCTAAATAAACGCCCAGTGCTCATAGTAATATGAGGCAATAAAATCTCTTAAACTGCGGGAACACCCTTAGAGCAAACTCAACTAAAGATAAATAGAAATATTTATGTGGAAAGCGTAACGAACTTTGTAAAGTAATATCGAGTTTGATTGGGCAATCTGCATCGAAATCTCTGAAAAGAGAGACGTTCAACGACTATAATAGAGACATCTCATTGAGATGAAGGGATAGTCTGGCCATTTTCGAAAGTTAATGGGCGACCACGTATTTGGTCGGAACTCTAGACCGTTGGAATGATGGAAAGAAAGCTGAAGAAAAAGAAAGAGTTAAGCATAGTGTTGATGGTCAATACACTCTTAAAGAAAAAGCTCAAATAGAAGCTGAAAAGCAAGCTGAAGTTTTAGAACGACAAGTTTAGAGTTAATCTCCTAATCACCTTAATTTACTACAAGGACTCACTTAGTTGAGTCTTTTTAGTAGGTTAACTCAGAATATCTTCTCTCGCATCATCTCGTTATCTCTTGTAAACTTTAAGACTCAAGACGATAAACTATACGGCTTTTAGCTTTCTAAAGTTAGCTG
>JAFQYI010000047.1 GCA_017406505.1 bacterium | reverse complement strand
ATAATTGTTTTGCAAAATGTTTTTCGAAAAATTTTTTGCGATGATACTTTGTAAGTCCGTATTTATCAACAGCTTGAAGATGTTCTTCTGTCATATAACCCTTATTTTCTGCCCATTTATATTCTGGAAATTCTTTTGATAATTCTTTCATATATCTATCTCGAGAAACTTTTGCTAAAATACTTGCAGCTGCTATACTAGCTGATTTACTATCACCTTTGATTATGTATTTTTGTTGGTATATAAAATTAGGAATTAACTTATTTCCGTCAATAATAACTAAAATATCTCTTTCTTGAATTTTTGAAATAACATTTAAACATGCTTTTTGCATACAATTTAATGATGTCTTTAATATATTTGTTTTTTCAATTTCATCAACACTGCCAAAAACTATATCGTATATAGAGTTTTTAATAATAACTTCATATAAATGTTCTCTTTGCTTTTCTGTTAATTTTTTTGAATCATTTAACGTTATAAGTTCTTTTTGTAATTTTTTATCAATGCTCGGAAAATATACTGCTGCAGCAACAACATCTCCTGCTCCCGGTCCTCTGCCTGCTTCATCTGTACCTATTAATGCCAAATTGGGCTGAATTATTTCATTATCAAAATCAAATAATACACTATTCATCAAGCATTAACCTGCCAAGTTTGCCATCTCGAAAATCATTCATCAACATTGATGCAGCTCTTAATGTATCAGGAGATGACTTTTGTCCTATTAAATTTCGTTTTTGTGCAATTCCTATTAATGAAAATTCTTCGTTTTCTTCAAAACCGTATTTTAATATTATATTTTCAGGATATAATCTGAACATTATTTTTAGGAATTCTTCTGCAATACTTTCAAGCTCATAAGCATTTTCACCGATAGAATCTACAAAAGCCAACCTTAATGCTTTTGATTGCTCAACTTGTTTTACCGGAATTATACCGGGAGTATCTAATAAATCTACTCTCGGATTAATTCTTACCCATTGCTGCTGTCTTGTTACACCTGCTTTTGCACCTGTTTTTGCTTTAGTCTTTTTTATTAGTTTGTTAATAATACTCGATTTGCCAACATTCGGCATGCCAATAACCATTGCTCTTGCCGGTCTTGGTAATAACCCCTTTTGTATTAATTTGGTAATCGCAGGTTTACTTAAATCTGCAATTTTATTAATAATTTTATTTATATCTCTACTGTCTTTTGCACTTGTATATAAAATATCACAATCAGTTTTAGTCTTAATTATATCTGTATAAATTTTTGCTCTGTCAATATCTGCATTATCAGCTTTATTCATTAATATAAGACGTGGTTTTTCTCCTATTAAATCTTTTAAATCAGGATACATAGAACTAAGAGGTATTCTTGCATCTGCAACTTCAACTACAACATCAACAAGATTTAATTGTTCTTTTAATTTTCTTTCTGCTTTTGCAATATGCCCCGGATACCAATGGATAAATTTCATTTTTTATTCCTTATTAAATAAAGCCATAACCTTCTTGATTATGGCTTTTAAACTTCATAAAACTGAAAACAACTGCTTATTTTTTAGTATCAATTTTTTCTTTAATACGAGTTGCTTTACCTGTTCTTTCTCTGAGGTAGTAAAGTTTAGCACGTCTTACATCACCTTTACGTAAAACTTTGATGCTTTCAACTCTTGGAGAGTGAATAGGGAATACACGTTCTACGCCGATACCTTGGAATACTTTTCTAACTGTAATCATTTTTCT
>JAFQYI010000046.1 GCA_017406505.1 bacterium | reverse complement strand
TAAAGGTGTTAATAAATCCCAGGCTGCTTCATTAGGGTGATTATCAATCAATCTATATTTTTTAGAATACAAATCCTCTTTTGTTAAATCATCTGTTTTAACAACAATAAAGCCATTATTTAGTAATTTTGAAATCAAATTTAATCTTAAATTATCATAATGAATATTGGGTTGGTATATAAAAATAATAAATTTAAAATTTTTATGCCAATGATTTTGAAGGTTTTCTCTCGTTTTAATAAAATAGGCAAGAGCTTCATCTGTTATTTTATCATAATTTTTAGAATTATTAAGATAAAAAGAATTATATAATTTTCTAATTGCTCTTAATGTATAGTTATATTTATAAAATATTACAAAAGGCTCATTAAAATTATTTATTTTGAAATTATAGTCTTTATATTTATAATGCATATAAAAACGTGGTTCAAATATAAAAAATGTTTCACCGAACATTCTTCGTAAATGATCATCTAGTAATATATAAAAAATTGTATCAGATGGTGGTACTGATTTATAAAATTCATCTGTTGTTGTTTGATAGTACATAAATTGAAAAGACTGCCCTGGCATTGCTCTATTATAAACAGGTCTTTTGGTTTGTTGAGATAATTTATAACTAAATATTTGATTATAATTGAGATTCAATCCATATGCATAAGAACATCCAAATAGTAAAATAGGATGGGCTTTATATATTAATCCATATGGTTTTCTTGTGCGAAAAACATTTTCATCTGAATTATTATTCTGTATGTCAAAAAAATAGTTGATGCTTTTAATAGGATTATATGGTTTAGTATAAAATTTTTTTAAATTTTGAAATGATAATTGATTATTTAATTTTAAACTAGTTATATACAAACAAATATCACTAAGAAACCACAAAAGGCAAATTGCTATTATATTAAAAATGATAATTGTTGTAATTTTTCTTAGTTTGTTATTCTTTTTATTCATTATATACTTTATTCCCGACTCTAAAAAACTTTTTCTTGTTTCATTTTTTGAACAAATAACGGTGTTAATAAATCCCAAGCTGCTTCATTGGGGTGATTATCTGAAAATTTATACTTTCTAGAATATATATCTTCTTTTGTTAAATCATTTGTCGAAATAATAATAAATTTATTTTCCTTTAATTTATTCATTAAAATATTTTCATAAATACATGATCCGTAGAAAAGCACAACAAAATTTATTTTATTATGCCAATGATTTTCAAGATTTTCTCTGGTTTTAATAAAATATGCTAGAGCTTCATCTGTTATTTTATCATAATTTTTAGGATTTTTGAGATAAAAATAATAATATATCTTTCTAATTGCTCTTAATGTATAGTTATATTTATAAAAAATAGCAAAAAAATCTTTATAATTATCCATTATAAAAATTCTATTTTTGTATTTGTAATGCATATAAAAACTATTTTCATATATATTAAAAACTTCACCTAACATTCTTCGGAAATGGTCACTTATTATAACGTAAACAACTGTATCACACTTTAGAACGGATTTATAAAATTCAAGAGTTGTTGTTTGATAGTACATATGTTGCAAACTACACCCGGGAATAGCTCTATTAAACACAGGGACTTGTATTTGATTTGATAATTTATGTCCAAAGTTCTGATTATCACCCAAATACGACCCATAAGCATAAGAACATCCAAATAATAAAATTGGAGGCGATTTATATTGTAGTCCAACAGGTTTACGTGATCTATATTCAGAATTATTATCTATACAAAAAAAATCATTAACATAATATGGATTATTTGGCTTTTTATAAAACTTTTTTAAATTTTGAAATGACAATTGATTATTTAATTTTAAACTCGTTATGTACAAGCAAACATCACTTATAAACCAAAGTGTTACAATTGCTATTATATTAAATAAAATAATTGAAATAATTTTTTTTAGTTTAATAAAAGTTTTATGCATTTTTATTTATTTCCTATAAAACATATAATACATTCAATAATATTATTAAAAAACTTTTTCTTGTTTCATTTTTTCAACAAATAAAGGTGTTAATAAATCCCAAGCTGCTTCATTAGGGTGTTCGTGATCAATAAAGGTACTATTAAATAAATTTTCAGGAGTTAAATCTTTAGAAGAAATGGCGTAAAAATTATTATTTCGTAATTTCTTCATTAAAATATCTTCATACATATATGGCCTATAAAAAAATACAACAAACTTTATTTTATTATGCCAATGATTTTCAAGATTTTCTCTGGTTTTAATAAAATATGCTAGAGCTTCATCTGTTATTTTATCAAAATTTTTAGGATTATGAAGATAATAATAATTATATATTTTTCTAATTGCTCTTAATGTATAATTATGTTTATAAAATATTACCAAAGGTTTATCATAATTGTCCATTATAAAATGGTCATCTTTGTATTTATAATGCAACAATAGATATGCGTCATAGATGTGAAAAGGTTCACCTAACATTCTTCGGAAGTGGTCACTTATTATAACGGAAATAACTGTATCACACTTTGGAACCGATTTATAAAATTCATCTGTTGTTGTTTGGTAATGCATTTGTTGCAAACCAAATCCTGGAATAGCTCTGTTATATACAGGTCTTTTTATTTGATTTGCTAATTTATAACTGAATGTTTGGTTATAATTTAGAAACAATCCATAGGCATAAGAACAGCCAAATAGTAAAATAGGTGAAGTTTTATACACTATACCGTCAGGTTTTCTAGCTAGAAAAAAATTTTCTTCAATATTATTCTTAATATCAAAAAAATATTCAATGATATATATATGGGAAAGTGGTTTTTTATAAAACTTTTTTAAATTTGTTATTGATAATTCATCATCCATTTTTAAACTCGTTATATACAAACAAATATCACTAAGAACCCAAAGAATTCCTATAGCTATTATGTTAAATAAAAAAATCTTGATAAATTTTATCAACTTTTTATTCATTTATAAATTCTCCATCATAATTCTTTTTTATAAATAGGTATCAAAACTAATATGCACAAAAATGCAGAAATTATCCAAAACCATAATGCAGATTGCCAGCCAAAATTATCAATAAAATAGCCTGTACCTATTGAAGAAATTATTGCTCCTAAATATCCAAAAATTCCACAAAATCCAGTAGCTGCTGCTGCAACTTTCTTAGATGTAGATTCAACTGCACAAAGACCTCCTATGAATATTACCGGTCCTGATGTAAATAATCCTATTCCTGACAAATAAATATAATCAATTATATTTCCAAGTATGTTATTTTGATAATTATTCATCAATCCTAAAAGGCAAATAATTAGCCCTATACAAAACAAAAAATTAACAGGCATTCTTTTTCCATTAAATACTTTATCAGACATAATTCCAGCTATAATAACTCCTGCCATTCCAAATAAAGGCAATAATGTTTGTTTTTTAGTTGCCAATTCCAAAGAATTCCCTTTAAATTCAACAAGATATTTAAT
>JAFQYI010000045.1 GCA_017406505.1 bacterium | reverse complement strand
TTTCAACATGCCTCAAAAATTCATGTCCAAGTCCGATGCCTTCAGAGGCACCTTCGACAAGTCCGGGAATATCAGCAACAACAAAACCATCACCTGTTGGTTTTCTAACAACACCTAAATTTGGAACAATAGTTGTAAATGGATAATCGGCTATTTTGGGCTTTGCAGAACTAATAACACTAATCAATGTTGATTTTCCTGCATTAGGCATTCCTAATAATCCAATATCTGCAAGTAATTTCAATTCTAATTCCAGATGTCTTTCTACTCCCGGTTCACCAGGTTCACAAAATTGAGGGGCTCTTTTTTGTGCCGTAGCAAATCTTGCATTACCTCTGCCACCTCTACCACCTTTAGCAACCATTATAGATTGTTCAGGTTCTTTTAGGTCTGCTATTATTTTATTTGTATCTAAATCACGAACTACAGTACCAACAGGAACTTTAATATACAAATTCTTACCACAAGCACCGTGCTGACTTTTTCCACGCCCATTTTCCCCGTTTTCTGATTTGAATATAGATTGAAAAGTAAAATCCATAAGAGTTGTCATATTTTCAACAGCTAAAAGGTATATATCACCACCATTGCCGCCATCGCCACCTGCCGGTCCGCCTTTATCTACATATTTTTCACGTCGCCAAGCAACCATACCGTTTCCACCTTTTCCTGACAAAAGTTTTATTTTTGCTTTATCTATAAATCCTGACATACTCTTCCTTTTTATCAACAATTCCTTTTTAAATTATATATTAAAAACTAATTTTTATATATTTTATCTTATAATTTTGATAATTGATATGTTATAATATTTTTAGTTTACACTTGGAGAAAAAATGAGCAAAGCTGGAATTTTATTGGAAAATGGTGAAATTTTCTTTGCAAATTCTAATTTATCGTCCTCAACTGTTATCGGGGAAATAGTTTTTAATACCTCAATGACTGGGTATCAAGAGATTTTGACAGATTCTTCTTATGCCTCACAGATTGTAGTTATGACATATCCTTTAATTGGCAATTATGGTATTTCTGATAATTTTTCAGAATCTAATAAAATACAAGTTTCAGCACTTATTATTAAAGAAAATTCAGAAATAAATAATGAAAATAATGCAGATTCTTTATCTAATTATTTAGCTAAAAATTCAACTTTATGCATAAGTGGGGTCGATACAAGAAAACTTACAAAAATAATTCGTTACAATGGTTCTCAAAATTGTCTTATTACAACAGAAAAAATTTCTAAAAAACATAAAAAAATGCTTGCAGAATATTCTTTTCCTAAAGATATTGTAAAAAAAGTTTCTTGCACAACAGTACAAAAATATAAAACTGAAAATACTAAAATTGCTAATTTTGCCCTAATTGATTACGGAGTAAAAAACAGTATAATTGAAATTTTGTGTCAAGCTGGTGCCGATGTTACAGTGTTTCCTTATAATACAAATTCTGAAGAAATTTTAAACAAAAATTTTGATGCAGTAATGCTTTCTAATGGTCCTGGAAATCCAAAAGATGTTGATAATTCAAACATAAAAAATATTTTAGGAAAAATTCCAGTTTTTGGAATTTGCTTAGGAATGCAAATTGCAGCTCTTGCAATGGGTGCAGATACATATAAATTAAAATTTGGACATAGAGGTGCCAATCATCCTGTGATAAATACAGAAAACGAAAAAGTAATGATTACTTCTCAAAATCATGGCTTTGCTGTATGTTCAGAATCCCTTCCTTCTGATATTACTTTGACATACAAGAATATAAATGATGATACAATTGAAGGAATTAATAATAAAACATTGCACTTTGAAGGAGTTCAATTCCACCCTGAAGCAGGTCCGGGTACGAATGATACAAAATATATTATAAAAAATTGGGTAAAATCAGTAAACAGGGATATGGTTAATGCCTAAAGACAATTCAATTAAAAAGGTTATAGTTATTGGTTCCGGTCCAATCATAATTGGGCAGGCAGCAGAGTTCGATTATGCTGGTACCCAAGCCTGCAAAGCATTAAGAGAAGAAAATGTTCAAGTTGTTCTATTAAACAGTAATCCTGCTACCATAATGACAGACGATGATATTGCAGATAAAGTTTATATTCAACCATTAAATATTAATGTGCTTGAGTATATTATTCGAAGGGAAAATCCAGATGGTATTATTGCTTCAATAGGAGGACAAACTGCTCTAAATCTTGTGTCTGAAGCTTTTGAAAAAGGTATTTTAGAAAAATATAATGTTAAAATTTTAGGTACTTCTATAAATGCTATTCAGCAAGCTGAAAATAGGGAATATTTCAAAAAATTAATGCTTGAAATAGATGAACCAATTGTAGAAAGTAACACTTTTAATGATATTAAAAATGCTTTAATATTTGCAAAAAAAATAGGTTTTCCGGTTGTAATTCGTCCTGCCTATACTTTAGCAGGAACAGGGGGTGGGATTGCTTATAATGAACAAGAGCTTAATGATTTGGTTTATCAAGGTTTAAATGCAAGTCCAATCAATCAGATTATCACTGAAAAATCTGTTGCTGGTTGGAAAGAAATAGAATATGAAGTTATACGGGACGGAAATGATACAGCAATAGCTATTTGTAATATGGAAAATATCGATCCCTGTGGCATTCATACAGGTGACAGTATTGTTGTTGCACCATCACAAACTCTTTCGGATAAAGAATATCAAAAACTTAGAACTGCCTCTTTAAAAATCATAAGAGCTTTAAAAATAGAAGGAGGTTGCAACGTTCAGTTTGCTCTTAATCCGGATAATGGGGATTATGTTGTAATTGAGGTGAACCCAAGAGTAAGCCGTTCTTCTGCACTTGCATCAAAAGCTGCCGG
Organism: bacterium; assembly: GCA_017406505.1. Classification (GTDB taxonomy): domain Bacteria; phylum Cyanobacteriota; class Vampirovibrionia; order Gastranaerophilales; family Gastranaerophilaceae; genus RUG841. The sequence continues at coordinate 5,310 of JAFQYI010000045.1, read as the reverse complement.
TTATCCAATAGCAAAAGTTACAGCTAAAATAGCTTTAGGATTACAATTGCATGAAATTAAAAATTATATTACGGGAAAAACAAAAGCTTCATTTGAACCTGCTCTCGATTATGTTGTTGTAAAAATTCCCAAATGGCCTTTTGATAAATTTGGTTATGCAAACAGAAAATTAGGTACGCAAATGAAATCAACAGGTGAAGTAATGGCTATTGATCGTTCTTTTGAAAGTGCTTTTATGAAAGCTCTGGTTGGTCTTGAAGAAAGTTATACAGGATTTTTTAATAAAAAATTTGATAGTATTCCTGTTGAAGAAATAGAGAATAGACTTTTTAATGCTGATGATGAAAGAATTTATATTATTTTTGAAGCATTTAGGAGAAAGTTTTCTGTCGATAAAATTTATAAAATTACAAAAATTAGTAAATGGTTTTTACATAAATTTCAAAATATTATTAAATTAGAAGAAAAATTAAAAAAAGAAAAATTGTCTGTCAAAATATTGAAACAAGCAGAAAGTATGGGATTTACTGATGATAAAATTTCTGAATTAACAGGTTTAGACAAAAAAGATGTAGATATTTTACGAAAAACACATAATATTTATCCTATACATAAATTTGTTGATACTTGTGCCGGAGAATTTGAAGCAGAAACACCTTATTATTATTCAACTTATGAAGATGAAGATGAAAATATAATTTCTGATAAGAAAAAAGTTATTGTAATTGGTTCAGGTCCGATAAGAATAGGTCAAGGAATAGAATTTGATTATTGTTCGGTACATGCAATAAAGGCGATTAAAGAAAATTATTGTCAAGCTATCATAATTAATAATAATCCTGAAACAGTCAGTACGGATTTTGATATTGCTGACAAACTTTATTTTGAACCTCTATTTATAGAAGATGTTAATAATGTTATAAGACAAGAAAAACCAGATGGTATAATTTTACAATTTGGTGGTCAAACTGCATTAAATCTTGCCCCTAAACTTTTGAAAAATGACGTAAAAATTTTAGGTACAACTATTAATTCAATAAATATCGCAGAAGATAGAGATAAATTTAAAAATTTAATTAAAAATTTAGGAATAAAACAACCTGAAAGTATAGCTGTTACAAATATTGAAGAAGCATTAGATGCCGGAAAAAAACTTGGTTTTCCTTTGTTATTAAGACCATCTTATGTTACAGGTGGCAGAGCAATGAAAATTGTATCTAATGACACTGAATTAGTTGAATATATGAAAGAGGCTGTCCAAATTTCTCCGGAATATCCTGTCGCTATAGATAAATATATTGAGGGCAAAGAATTTGAAATTGATATGGTTTGTGATAAATCGGATATCTTAATCCCAGGAATTATAGAACATATAGAACGTTCCGGAATACATTCGGGGGATAGTTTCTGTGTTTATCCTCATCAAACTTTGTCGGATAAAGTTGTTCAAAAAGCAGTCGAATATGCTCAAAAAATAGCTAAAACACTAGAAATTATCGGTCTTATAAATATTCAATTTATTACAAATAGTGATGATGTATATGTAATAGAAGTAAATCCAAGAGCTTCCAGAACAGTTCCTATAATTAGTAAAGTTACTAAAATTCCTTTAGTTGAAATTGCTGTAAATGTTATGTTTGATAAAACCTTAAAATCTCAAGGATATGGAATTGGTCTTTTGCCTAAAACCAATCTGGTTGCTGTAAAAGCACCTGTATTTTCATTCCAAAAACTTCCTGAAACAGATGTTGCCCTAAATGTTGAAATGAAATCAACTGGTGAAGTTTTAGGAATTGATAATTTTTATGAAAAAGCTTTAACTAAAGCGTTTATTTCAGCAGGATTTAATTTCCCTGATAAAGGCAATATATTAATTTCTGTCAATGAAAAATATAAAATTGAGACTATTTCTATTATTCAAAGACTTCAAAAATTAGGTTTCGATATTGAAATGTATAAAGATAACAGTAGATACTATGAAAATTTAAATATAAAAATTATAAATAATAAAGATATCAATAATATTATATCTGAAATTAAATCAGGGAAATTGAAAATGATTTTTAATATTCCTGAAGTAAATGAGAAAACAGATTCTTTTGATTATAAAATACGAAAATTAATCGGGTTATACCCCATACCTTGTTTTACTTGTATAGATACCATATCTGCATATATTAATGCATTAGAATTTGTTCGTACAAATAATAAACTTGATTACAAAACAATTGATGAATATATAAAATAAAGAACTTTTTATGGCCGAAAAACTTATTTTTTATTATATACCTTTATTAATTGATTATATAAAAATATATTCTAATACAGCTGTAGTAACAGCAATTATTGAAACTCTTTATTTTTTTATATTAAAAAACAAAACAAAAAAATTTTTAATCTTGGTGTTTATTGTTAATATTTTCTCTAATATAACTTTAAATATTTTTTTATCTTATAAATACTCTCAATTAAATATTTTAAAAGGTGAAATTAGCGTTATTATATTAGAATATGTAATCTTTTGTATCTTTTTAAAACCAACTTTAAAAAAAGGAACAATATTATTTATAGAAACAACAATAGCAAACCTTATTAGTTTTAGTACAGGTTTGCTATTATTCAATATCCAATAATATATTTTACTTAACTACAATATTTACTAATTTGCCCGGAACAGTAATAACTTTAATAACTTGTTTACCTTCCAAATTAGCTTTAATTTTATTACTGTTTAATGCAATTTTTTCGAGTTCATCTTTAGAAATTTCAGAATCAACATCAATTTTGTCTTTAATTTTGCCGTTAATTTGAGCAACAATAGTTATAGAACTCATTTTAGCAAGATTGTCATCAAATGTCGGCCAAACAGAAGAGTGTATAGACTCTGTTAATCCTAAAATTTCACCGATTTCTTCACTCATATAAGGAACTACAGGTGCAATTAATTTCAATAATGTAAATAAAGCAAAACTTAATATATTTTTATCTTGTTCGTTAAGACTATTTTTCTTTGCAAGATAGTCAAAAATTGTATTAGTAAATTCTCGATACATCGAAATTACAGTATTAAACTGAAATTCTGCATTAATATCCTGAGTAATTCTTTTTACAGCAATATGAGTTTGACGAACGAGAGTGTTATTTTCCGGAGAAAGTTCATTAATATCAGGAATTTTGTAATTTACAATGATGTTATTCTTATTTTGAATAAACAATCGCCAAAGTCTATTAACAAATTTATAACAGCCTTCAACACCTGCATCAGTCCAATCAAAATCTCGTCCCGGAGGGGAGTCGGAAAGAATAAATAATCTTGCAGTATCAGCACCATAATTTTCATAAATTTCATCAGGATCAACTGTATTACCTTTTGATTTAGACATTTTAGAACCATCTTTTAAAACCATACCTTGAGTTAAAAGATTTTTAAAAGGTTCATCAACAGAAGTTATTCCCAAATCATGAATAGCTTTTGTAAAAAATCTGGCATACAATAAATGTAAGATAGCATGTTCAATACCACCAACATATTGATCAACAGGCGACCAATAATCAGTAGCTTCTTTTGAAAACGGTTCTTTATCGTTATGAGCATCTAAATAGCGATAGTAATACCAGTTTGAACACATAAAGGTATCCATAGTATCAGTTTCACGTTCAGCATCACCACCACAAACAGGACATTTTGTTTTTACAAAAGTTGGTGAAGTAGAAAGAGGAGATTTACCTTTTACTGAAAAATCAACATCTTTTGGGAGTAATACAGGCAATTCGTCTTCCGGAACAGGAACTATACCACATTTTGGACAATTAATAACTGGAATAGGAGCTCCCCAATATCTTTGTCTGGAGATTAACCAATCTCTAAGTCTAAATTGAGTAGTAGCTTTACCAAATCCATTTTTTTCAGCATAATTTGTAATTGCTTTTTTAGCCTCTTCATTTTTCAAGCCTGAAAATTCACCGGAATTAACAAGAACACCGGCTTCTGTATAGGCAGAATTTTCAAGTGATTCGTGAGGATTATCAGGATTTTGAATAACTTTTTTAATTTGTTTATTATATTTTTTTGCAAAAGCAAAATCTCTGTCATCATGAGCAGGAACAGCCATTACTGCACCTGTACCATAATCAACAAGTGCATAATCAGCAACCCATATTTCGCTTTCTTCACCATTAAATGGATTTATTATATGAGTACCCAGAGGCACACCTGTTTTTATTCTTTCTGTAGAAAGACGTTCAATTTCGGTCATTCTTGAAGCATTTTCTCTGTATTTTTGAACCGTTTCTTTATTTTCAGGAGTGGTTAATTTTTCAATATCCTTGTATTCTGGAGCAACAACAAGATAAGTGATACCAAAAACAGTGTCAGGTCTTGTTGTATAGACAGGTATTTCTAAACCTTCAATTTCTTTAACTTTAAACTTTAAAATCGTACCGTGAGATTTACCTATCCAATTTTTTTGCATAAGCTTAACTCTATCAGGCCAACCATCTAATTTATCCAAATCTTGCAATAATCTATCAGCATAATCAGTAATTTTTAAAAACCATTGAGAAAGATATTTTTTTTCAGCGACACTATCGCAACGCCAGCATTTGCCATCAATTACTTGTTCATTAGCAAGAACAGTAGCACATTTAGGGCACCAATTAACAGCAGCTTCTTTTTTGTATGCGAGACCTTTTTTAAAAAATTTCAAGAAAAACCATTGGGTCCACTTATAGTAATCAGGTAAACAGCTGGCAATTTCTCTGTCCCAATCAACCATTATACCAAGTCTTTGAAGCTGACCTTTCATATATTTAATGTTATCCAAAGTCCAAGTTTCGGGATCAGCACCGTGTTGTATAGCAGCATTTTCAGCAGGAAGTCCAAAACTATCCCAGCCCATAGGGTGCAATACGTTGAAGCCATTCATTTTTTTAAATCGTGCTATAACATCTGATATTGTATAATTTCGTACATGTCCCATGTGTAATTTTCCAGATGGATATGGCAGCATAGACAGAACATAATACTTTTGTTTAGTTTTGTCTATATTCACTTTATTTACTTTGTTATCATTCCAAAGTTTACGTCTTTTTTCTTCAATTTTTTTGGGGAAATATTTTTCTTCTTCCACAGTCAAATCCTCATTTAAGTTTTATTGTAATAAAAATACAAGACAATTTTACCATTAATAATTATTTTATCAAAATTTTTAATTTTAAAAAATAAATTAGCTACTAACATAAATGAATTTAGTTTGTATTCAATTCTTCCTCCTAATAAATATAATGATATAAAAAACTTGAAAATAAATA
>JAFQYI010000044.1 GCA_017406505.1 bacterium | reverse complement strand
GGCAGCTGGTTTTGGTCCAGCCATCTCGGAGGTTCGAATCCTTCCACCCCAGTTTTTCAAGTTGATTAAGTCCTTTAGCGAATAAGTTAAAGGGCTTTTTATATGTGTAGCATAACTTTCCACATTTGAGATATGAGTTCTGAAGTACCATATTTAATATTTGTTTCTTACCTTCAATATCGCTTAGTAAATATGAGTGTTCAATATTTGTAAGCAGATTTAAAATATTAATGCCATTAGACATAAAATCTACATTTGACTTAATTTATTTGCACAATGCATGTAAAAATACTTGCAAATTTCATTTGAAATACCTTATTTCATTGTTTATAGTGAATATATGAAAAGAGATAAACTTTACGATATTGCAGAGAAAATGTATGTTGAGCAATTTATTACTGCTGTTGAAATAGGTAATAGAATTGGTGTTCATGAAAGAACCATCAGACGTTGTAAAGCAAATGGTAACTGGGATGAAAAACGCCAAAAGTTTTACGAGGAAATAACTGCTTCAAAAGATTCAATATACGAATTTTCTCGAAAAATGTTACGAGAAGTAGAAAAAGATATTGATAGTAAAAAACATTTTTATTCATCAAGGTAGTATAGTTGTCTATAATATATTGTTTTTTGTATGGTTGATTACAATAGGCTTGGATAGATAACTTAAATCCTAGAAGATTAATCATCAATTTCTTTGTTGCTTCTAAAAATCAAAATCAATAAGCAAGGGTATTTTTATTAAGATACATCTATACTAAAAAATCTTTTATTTTTAGACATACAATACGAACAATATGGTGAATCAAGCATTGCATGTTTTGTATAATCTTTAAAATCTGTACCGGCACGACCTCTGTAATCATCAGTATTAATTGGACAATTATATATTCCATTATTCGTTAATATTCTTCCATATGAACAATCTAAATTCTTATAGCAGTTCTCTGTTGTTTTTTCTATATCCAAATTTATATCTTTCTTTATTAATGGAATTATATTTATATTTATATCCTCTGTTACAAAATCTATTGATTCAAATACTTTTTTCAACTTTTCTTTTAAAATATTTTCATCTTCGTTAAAATGATTAACGACTGTGATTAATGGATTAAATCCATACTTTAACAAACTCTGAATGGAATGTAAGCATTTCCTGTAACTACCTCTTCCTCTAATTTCATCATTTGTCCTTTCATCATAATGCTCAATACTTAACTTTATTATTATTTCATTTTTTTTATTATTTTCACTTTCAACTTTTTTAAAAAATCGTGCTTTTTTATCATTTATACTATATCCACTGGTATGAATAACTGTTGAGTAATGTTTTAAACAATATCTCAATATTGAATTAAAATCAGGATGGAGCATCGGTTCTGCACCTGTTAAATGAATATACTTTATTTTTTCTTCTTTTAAATCTTGTAGGGCATTTTTTATTTTATCTATATGTATAAAATTTTTTATGTTCTTTTCATTTTTAAAATCAATATAACAATGTTTACATCTAAAATTACATGTTTTTTTACTTAATTCGATAAATAATGAATCAAAAGTAATTAATTCACTTTTTGGTGAAGTTATAATAGTCATATTTTTTTCCTTTTCTTGTCTACGAATTTATTTTATTTTATTGATTTTATTTTAAAAATTCCCAATTTGTATAAAACATTTTTGACAGTTGTATAAAAATTTTTATCCAAATGTTTATAGCCATTTGTAATATATTATATTGAAATTCTAGCGTTATTCTTTATTTTCTACTTAAAGTGATGATAATGTTATCAAAGAGGGTTTTATGGCAAGAATTATTGATAATAATAACGGAAGAAGAAATATTCTTTTAAATGTTGATGATGTCTTATCGTTGGTACGTGAATATCAACAAATCACTCAAGGTTTAAAAACTTATGATGAAATAAGACAAATATTACAATCTAATAAATTTTATTTACCAGAAGAAATAGTTTAATCTTTTATTTTATACTTCAGCAGGATATAATTTAAATAAAAAGAATTTATATTGAGTATAGGCAAGAAAGGTTAATTTATGAAAAATAAAACAATAATTTCTTTAGTATTGATTTTACCTGTTGTTATATATTTTATTTTGATTGCATTTAATAAAGATACAGCTATTGAACAATCAGTAAATGCACAAAATAATTTGCCACAAATTATAGTTTTTTCAACGCCAATGTGTGGAGAATGCAGAAAAATGGCTCCTATAGTTGATGAAATAAAAAAGAATTATTCTGATAAAATTAGTATTTTAAAAATTAATGCAGTTGATAATAAAAAGGAAACAAATAAGTTAGTACAAAAATATAATATATATTTAGTACCAACTATTGTATACCTTAATAAAGACGGTAAAATTATAAATAGAACTGAAGGTTCAATGCCCTATGATGAATTCGAAAAATATATAAAGGATTTATTAGTTAAATAATGAGTATATTTATAAATACAATAGTCTTAATATTTGTATCCTTCTTGGGAGGAATAATAGCATCTGTTTCACCTTGTTCTATAGGAATGCTTCCTTTAGTACTTGCCTATGTATGTGGAGTTTCAAATAATTCTAACAGAGAAACTGTAATTAAATTATTTGCATTTTCAATAGGATTATCTTCCATACTTGGTATTATAGGAATTATGTGTGCTGTTACCGGAAAAGTTTTTGGAGGATTTAACTCTCCAATATTATTGTTACTTTTTGGCTCAATTATGATGATATTGGGTTTGCAATTAACGGGATTTATAGATATAGAAATGCCTGCAATAGTAAAACAAATACCCAAAAGTGAAAAAAACAGTTTGTTTTGGTATCCATTTTTAATAGGTGTTTTATTTGCTTTTATAGCTTCGCCTTGTTCATCTCCAATTTTGGCTGGTATTATGGCTATGGCAATTTCAACATCTGACTATATTACTTCTTTTTTAATGTTATTTGCTTTTGCTTTTGGACAATGCGTAATAATAATACTATCAGGATTGTTTGCATCTGTTTTGAAAAATTTACAAAAAATACAAAAATATACAGACGTTTTAATTAAAATTTCAGGTTGGACATTTATTATCATTGCCTTGTATATCTGGATATCTGTGTATATAAAAATATAAGATGTATCGTAGTTATTATAAGTCTGTTTAAATGGATAAGTCCAAAATTTATAACAAAAAAGCCCCGAAATCTTTCAATAATAAAAGATTTCGGGGTATAATTTTATTTTATTATTTTATTCTTGAGGTTGATGCTTTGCGTAACATTCTTTACAATATACTTCTTTGCCCGAAATAGGTTTGAAAGGTACTTGTGTTTGACAGCCACAATCAGAGCATGTTACATCAAACATTTTTCTTTTAGCTCTTTGTTTAATACGGCGAGATTTACGACAATCTGGACATCTTTTTGGTTTATTAACAAGTCCTTTTTCGGCATAAAATTCTTGCTCACCTGTGGTAAAAGTAAATTCTTTGCCGCAATCTTCACAGATGAGTTGTTCGTCTTGATACATTTGTTTCTCCTCGGGCCTTTATAATCAGCATCAAACTTGCCCTAACCTGATGCATAATTTCATTTTACATTTATTTTTAATTTTTGGCAATAAAAAGATTATTGATTATATATCATATTAAAACTCAAATGTGATATAATATATATGGGCAGAAATAAGGGTTTTATAATGACAATAATTACGGACAGATTTAATATAAATACAAAAGGTTTTACAGATATTATTGATATTACATCTCAAATAACAGATTTAACTAAAAAGCATGACATTAAAAATGCTAATGCTCATATATATGTTATTGGTTCAACTGCATCTATTACTACATTAGAATATGAGCCGGGATTGATTAAAGATTTGCCCGAAGCACTTGAAAAGATAGCACCTGTTAATAAAGAATATCATCATGACCAAACTTGGCAAGATGGCAATGGCTATGCACATATCCGTTCAGCTATGATAGGAACATCTGAAAATATTCCAATAGTAGACGGGGCTTTATTTTTAGGTACTTGGCAGCAGATTGTACTTGTTGATTTTGATAATAAACCAAGAACAAGGACTATTTTGGTTCAATTTTTGTTTTAATTTTGAAATATGTAGTATTAAAAACATATATTTTTATAACATATTTTGTTTGACATTACTGTTATTATATACAAAAACGGAAACTTAATCTTATTTTAAGTTTCCGTTTCTATGGGCGAAAATTAACATTTTTACATTCTATTATCTTTCATCAATTCCTGATTTTGTAAAAATGGTGAAAGTTGATTTTGTAATTGTTGTTGAATTTCTCTTTTTTCTTGTTCTTCCAACATTTCATCAAGTTCATCATTATTTTCATTTTCTGTATTAAGATTTTCTTTAGGATATAAATCTCGACTCTTTACAAATGCCGGATTTGTTGATGGGAATACTTTATATCTTATTTTATTAAAAGTATCTTTTATTACCGGAATTTTTTGATTTTCTCCATTTAATGTATCAGGATCATTAATAGTCGTCTTTTTAAAGGCTATATCCATATCCTTTGTTCCTAATAGCATTGAAAAATATACTGCTGTCTGTTGTCTAAATGCGTCATAGGTGAAAGTTACTTTAGCTTCTTCCGGTCCAACACTTACAAGAAACATATTTTCTTGTAAAAAATTTTTTGTTGATGGATTATATCTGCCTCTTGAATAAGTTTCTCTTCCTCCTAAAGCCATTGATGCAAGATATCCAACACTAATATATTTATTAATTCTTAATGTTTCTAATAATTGTAAGTTAGATTTGCCATAGTAATAATCATCAAATCTAAATGGAGTTCTTCCACTTGCTCCGGATTGAAAATACATTAATCTTTGCGACCAACCTCTATAAGTAGTTGTTAAAGTAGGACCAAATCTCGCTATTCCTAATGTATCACCTGTTGTATATTGTGATATCGAACCTTGACCAATTAAGCCTAAATCAAGTGAAAAAGTATTTGCTCTGTTTGTATATGTAAAAAAGTTTTTATGAATTTGAGTCATCCATCTCAAACGTCCTTCTGCAAGTTTGCTTATTCTTGCATAATCAGAATATACACCTCCTATTAATCTATGAGCAAATCTTACTCCCAAATCTTTTATATATACACTATCTCCGTATTCTATTTCAGCAGAATACATAGGGCGTCTATAACCTAAAAACCATTGAGAAATATACATATTTTGAGAATAATTTACTTTTAATTTTGGAGTAATGGCTTGATAACCTCTCAGCATAAATTTATCTTCAGGAGAGCCATATCCAACTTCCGTAACATTGGAACCACTCATAAATGTTGCAGTTCCACCTATACCTAGTTTTTTTTCATCTTGAGAATAAACTATCAACGGTGAAATTCTTAATGTTGATGAATAAGGTGTGTTTAATACAAACGAGGGACCTGCATACATACCCATATTGGAATCACTACCTATTTCAGGTATATTTGTCTGCATAACGGTTTGTTCTTTATCAGCAACAATTTTTAATTGAGGAAGCACACCAATTTTAAAATTTTTATAATATACACCGATATTATGCATTGTGATAATGTTATGCCCTTCTTCTGACTTAACGTCAATATTTTTGACTTTAAATTTCATAGCAGTCGGTTCAGGTTTTTTCAAATATGAATCTCCAAGATTAGATGGAATTGCTGTCAAAAAGCTGGTATAACTGGAACTTCTTATTTTAATTCTTTTATCTTCCATTATATTAGCAACACCATCGTATTCTTCTATTTTATCAGGGAATACGTAAGCTTCATTTGCTTTTACTCTTATTGAATAATTTGAAGAAACAGGTTTTTGCACCCAACCGTGGGCTGTATTCATATCAATATTTATAAAATCACCTGTTGTAACGTTTTCGCCTTGAATAATTTTTACATTATCATAAGCTCTTACATTATTTGTATCGTGATTGAATATAATTTTATCACCATATAATTCAAAATCTTGCCCGGTAATTTCAAGTTTTGCATTGCCTATTGCTTCTATTTCATTTCTTTCAGGATAATAATCTGTAATATCTGACGTTAATATCATATTAGATGACTTAACTGCAGTTGTTTTTTGTTTTGTATCATTTTTTTTCTTTTTACTAAAAAATGTTTTATTTGATGGGTCAAAATTTTTATCACTATTATCTTCAACATTATCAATTTCATCTACAAGTTGATTTTTTTCATCTGTAATATAATTTTTTTCCTCAATATTTTTAGTTTGAATTTTTTCTGATTGTTCTATATTATTACTTTTTATATTTCCTGTATCATTTGATTTCTTTATTATTTTAGCTTTAGATTGTTTATCTGATTTTTTTACATCATTTTTTTCTATGGTTATATCAAATTGTTTTTTTCTAATTCTTTTTTTATTTGCTTGCTTATATCTTTTTACATAATCTTCATCTGTCAAATTGATTTTATTAACATCTTCTTTGTAGTTAATATGTTCAACTTCGACATCTTTTGAATTATTTTTATTAGAATTTTTTGAAAATAAATTTATTTCACGTTCAACAGGAGGTTTGTACAATCTGTTTTCAAAAGCTTGATTTCTAATAAAGTCTAAATTCAAATCAGAAGCTTCAGAAAACTGTGCTATACTTAATCCTAATAATATCAATGCTATTTTTATATTTATTAAATTTTTCACTGTGTTATACCTTATATTTAAATATAGTTTAGAGGATTTACCGGCTTCCCGTTTATACGAACTTCAAAGTGTAAATGAGGACCTGTTGAATATCCGGTTGAACCAACATATCCGATAACTTGACCTTTTGATACATTTTGTCCTTTTGAGACTGCAATACTTGATTGATGAGCATATAAGGTAGATGTTGGTCTGCCTTGCATTTTACCATGGTCAATAATAACGACATTTCCATATCCACCATACCAGCCGGTATATATGACTTTACCTGAATTTGCAGCTTTAATAGGAGTACCCATAGGAGCACCTATATCAACACCTGAATGATATATCGTTCTATTAAAAATAGGATGTTTTCTATATCCGAAATATGAAGTTATTCTTCCTGCACATGGTCTTAAAAAGGCACCTGTTGCTCCAACAACTGTACTTGTTTTGTCATTCTTTGCGATTAATCCTTGTATTATCATTGATTGACGAGCAAGTTCTCTTTCAGAACGTTCAAATGCTGCTCTATCCGTTTTTAATTTATATATCATTGCCGCATTATTATTGATGGCATTTCTTATTTGTTTTTTTCTTACATTCATATCATCTATAGATGATGATAAAATTCTTTTTTCATTTTCTACCTGAGCTTTTAATCTTGCAATTCTGACAGCTTTTTGTTTAGTTATTTCAAGATTTTTTTTGTCCTGTTTAGTAATTATACTTTGATAATATAACCTGTCTAAAAAGGTATTTATATCTTCAGAAGCCAAAATAAAAAGGAAATTACTCATTCTTTCTTTTTTATATATTTTTCTAATTCTATTTTTTGCCATTAATTCATTACGAGCAAAATCAGCTTGAGAAATTGCTAATTGAGTTTCTAACGAATTTAGCCGATTTTTTGCTTTTGTATATTGAACTTGAGAATTTTTAAGGGCTTTTTCATTTTTTTCCAATTTTTGTTGATTTCTTATCATTCTATTAGTTTCTTGAGATTCTAATAGTTTAAGTTTATATATTTTAGCTCTAGTTTCTTTTCTTTTTTGATTGATATCATTGAGATTGGCAGCATAAGAAGATTGTCCAAATGTTAAAAATGAACATAAAATAGAAAAAACAAAGACAATGCTAATCTTCTTATAAATCATTAACCCTTATCCTTGAAATGCAGATATGGCAGCCAAAATAAGTGGTGTAACGACAAAGCTTAATGTTATTAATATAATGATAAGCTTTCTGTTATTTCTAAAAAATTCCATTTTCTACCCCCAAAAAATATTTCTATTATTATTCTAACCTAAAAATCTCTCTAATCAAGAAATATTAACTAAAAGTAATAAAAAACGGAGCCTAAGCTCCGTTTTTTGTATGATTTTAAGCTGTTATTTTAAGAGTTGAACTTTTTCCATATCTTGGGGATATTTACCTTCCGGAATAGTTTTATATACTCTATAATTAACATCAGCAAAACAATTATCAATACTTTCAATTTCAGAAAGTTTTTCTTCGTTAATACAACCTGTTTCAATCATATCGGCAATAAGTTCAAATCTATGAACATGTTCATTAAACCTTTCGGTTGCATAATCTTTTGCCTGCCAAGTTGTGATAAGGAAAGGCCAATCAGAACTTTGAAGAAGTAAATTTTCTCTTGCAAGTTGTGCCAATGCTCTTTGAAGAAGCTTATCTTCAGGGATTTTATCATAAGTATCAGCAATGGCAGACATTCTTTTTTCACAACCATGAATAATAGGCCACATCCATTCAGTCAAATGATTCATCCATACATAGAAATGACCACCTTGTCCCCAAGAACTTTCGGGAATTTGAATAGCTTCTTTAGGTGGATGTTTTTCAATATATTCTCCAGCTGTCATCATTTCAACATCAGGTAAGTATTGATTTAATTTTTTGATAACTTGTTTGATAAATTCAACACCTTCAAACCACCAGTGTCCGAATAATTCTGTATCAAATGATACCATTACCAAACCTTCTTTACCTTTTGCATTTTTATAATCGTTTAAAAGGTGATAAATTAAAGTTGTATAGTGGTCAGAATTTAAGTTGATTTGAGACATAGCGAGAACAGGGTCATAAAGCATTTTTTCACCCAAACCTGCACTCGGAGAAGTAATTCTCCAATAATGCATACCGGATTTATCATCTTTTTTATGGAATTCACGATAGCAACCATCGCCAGGATATCCGTCAGCAGCAGACCAAACTTGATATCCTGCTCTTTCATTTCTGCCCATAACAGCAACTTGTGCATCAGGAAGCCAATAAGCTGAGTATGTATCATAACCAGTAGCTTCTCTTTCCGGTAACGGAATATATTCAATATTACCGTAAACACCAACAACACGTCTGTTTCCTATAGAGCTGCCACCTTCAATAACGTGAGATTCTGTAAAGAAGTATTCAATATCATTATTTTGAAGAGTTAATTCAATAGCAGGACGCCATTTTTTTTGTCCATCTTTCCCGGTATATTCGTATCCTTGTCTGTATGCACATTCAGGAAGCCAACAACCTTTAGCCTTTTTGCCGAATAATTTTTTAGTTGTTTGTGAACCAACACTAAATTGAGCATTCAAGTTAGCATCAGTAGCTAAAAGTGGAGAGAAACCGTGAGTAGCACCTGATGTAGTAATTTCGATACAACCTAAATCTTGATATTTTTTAAAAGCTGAAACTAAATCTTTATTATATTTGTTTATGAAACAATCTTTTATATGAGTAAACCAATCGAAATAATACTTAGCCAGATATTTTAAGTGTTGAGAATTAGCGACAGTGGGATTAGGGTATCTTTCCAAATCTTCAGAAACTTGCTTAATTCTTGAATCAAGATATTCAATGAAACCATTTTGTAAATGTTCATCAATAAGTTGCTCAGCTAAAATTGGAGTAATACCAACAGTTAATTTAGCTTTAATACCTTCTTCTTCATATAATTCAGAAATAGCATTTAATAAGGGAACATATGTTTCACACATACATTCATATAAATTTTCTTCACCGAATGGCCACATGCCTGCTTTTCTATAGTAAGGTAAATGGCTGTGAAGCATAAATACGAATTGTCCAACTGACATTTATAAACCTCCTAATTTTAATGTTAAATAATATATGAAATACATGATTACATAGTTTATAATATTTTTATAACATAAACACGAAAAAAATGTTACCCTGATGTACTAATACCGGAGTATAATTTACAAATCTAAACAATAGTGAATACAAAGGTTTACGAAATTTAAAAAAATTGTTATAATACTTAACATAAGAAAAAAGACAGAACATTGAAAACAGAATAAATGGGGACGTATTGGATTTTGACGGGGCGATTGAGGCAGTTATGCTGCGAATTCCGGAGCTGTTCCGGGTTATCAACGAGCAAAATGAATACATGCTAACAATGTAATCAAAGCTGACTTTACAAGAGCTGCTGCTCTTGCTGCTTAATAGATAAGCAGGTCACCTCTGTATGACCAGCTTGCCGTTGTGCAGGGGAAAAGATGCAAGCTGCGATGTATGAAGACTGTAAGTACATTTAAGATAGCAGTCAAACTCGGCAGAGTATAAAATGCTTTATCGTTATGTAGGGAAATGGATCGAGCCACAATAGCGATGAGAAAAACAGACCTATATTCGTAGAGGTATAAATGTTTCCGTTTCGGACGTGAGTTCGACTCTCACCGTCTCCACCAATAAAAAAGGCAGATTTATTCTGCCTTTTTTATTGGTTAGATTATTATGAGGAGAAATTATATTAGAATTCGGTAACCTCTGAGCAGAGTTGCAAATGCTTGAGGCAAAAGTCTGAAAGACTTGCAGATGGCAACCGTAGGCACATTTATTGCGTACAGGTCAAGTCATTCTCACTAATCAAAAGAGGTTTAATTTAATCTTTTTTAATGCTCAAAAAAGTATCCACAAAAGTACAAAAGTTTTAATTTTTATTTATCTTAATATATTGCAATATATGTTGTATAATTAAACTGATATATAAATAAGAGGTTATAATGAAAAAAATTTTTGCATTTGATATGGGAAAAGCAAGCATCGGATATTGTTGTTGAGAAGAATACAACATTTTGGGTGCAGGTTCTGTAATTATTCATGCTGACCACAGCAATATTGATGATATAAGAAATAGTCGTAGAACAAGAAAGACTTTGAAAGCACATAGAGAAAGAGAAAAATTTTTTAATGATTTATGGAAAAGTGTAGGACTTCAAGTTTTAGATAAGGATGATAAGAGATTTAAAATTGAATTTGCAAAGAATGGCGATAATACTATATACAATTCCACATTATTAAGAATAGCACTTTTGCAAAATCAAGAATTAGAAACTTGGCAAATTTATAAGGCTTTGCATAACGCATTTCAAAGGCGAGGATATGATATCAATGTTCCTTGGAAAAATACAAAATCAAAGGATGATGAAGAAAACGAGGCTCAAGTAAAGGTGTATACTCAAAAAGAAGGAGTTGAACTTATACAGGATGTGCAATATAAATATCCATGTTACTATGATGCTTTATTGTTAGGTTTATGGGAAGAAAAAACACCTAGTACATTTAATCGAACAACAAAAATAAATCCAGAAAAAGTAAGAATTGGTGGTAGAGTTGCACCGAGAAGTTTAGTTATTAGAGAATTAACTGACTTATGGATATCTGCTCAAAAACAAATACCTGAATTAAGAAATACATCTGTCGAAAAATTTTTATATGGAGAATATAGAGAGCCTTATGCCTCTTATTCCAATCCTGATTGGCAGCAATTCATGGGGAGAATAGAAGATTGGCAGGGTGTTTTAGGACAAAAAATTCCTCGTTTTAATAATAGAATTATTTCAAAATGCAAACTTTTACCTAAACGAAATGTATGCGGAGCTGATACAATAGAAAACATAACATTTGTACTGCTTCAAAAATTGCATAATTTCAGATATGTAAATTCTCTTGGAGAAACAAATTGTCGTCTTGCACCTTATGAAATCAAAAAAATCTATGATAATAAAATTAATGCATGGGTAGAGAACCTTGAAGATTTAAAGAAAAATAATAAAAATCATTCTTTCACAATCACAAAAAAAGATATTGAAAAGTTATAGGCAAGGGAGAAATAAATGCTTCTCCTTCTGAGATAAAAATGCAAGTAAACACCTCAGGTCGTTCATCATTTTGTCGCAGAGCAATGCAAATAATGAACGAGATTTATTTAAAAGGTAATGAACCAATGAATCTTGATATTTCAAAATTTGTTGATAAAAATACCTCTGCAAATCCGATAACAGAAGAAGAAATCAAAAATATGCTTTCAAAAGTCGGTTCTTGGAATGAAATTCATATTCCGGATAATAGGGAAGAAACAGCCGCTCTTGCGGAAAATCCTGTTGTCAGAAATAGGCTTCAAATATTTAAAAATTTATTATTAGATATGATAAATAAATACGGTAATACCTTTTTATAAGTAAACATAAAAACAGGGAATATGACTATGAGGAGTAAATATCGAATGGGGGTTTTATTTGTTTGTTTTGATTTGCCTGTTGTAGAAAAAGAAGAATTAAAAATGGCAAACGATTTTAGAAAAGATTTGTTGAAACTTGGTTATAGTATGCTTCAAAACTCAATTTATATAAGACCTTGTGTAACCTATGAAAAAACAGAACAGTATATAAAAACCATAAAAATGCTTGCACCATGTACAGGACAGGTCAATATATTTTATATAACAGATAAACAATGGAGTAACTCTGTCTGTATAGAAAAATTTAATTATCTGCCGTCAAAATATAAGAAAAAATGCGGAGAAAATGCAGAAAAACAAATGACATTTTGGTGAATTTTTGGTATAATGTCATTAATGAATTATTTAGTTTTTTGAAAGGATTTGGAGAATGAATTTATACGTACAATGC
>JAFQYI010000043.1 GCA_017406505.1 bacterium | reverse complement strand
TCAAGAAGATTTGCACGGCATAGAATATACGACTATTCCTGATAGAATTGAAGCTGGAACTTATATGGCTGCGATTATTGGCACAAAAGGAAAAGGTATTATAAAAAATGTTAATCCTTCCCATTTAACATTTTACACTTCAAAACTTACACAAATGGGTGCAAAAATAAAATTAATTGAGCCTACAGCTTTTGAGGTAAGTTGCAATCAAAGACTACAAGCATTGAATATAGTTACACAGCCGTATCCAGGTTTTCCAACGGATTTGCAATCACTCGGCATGGCATTATTAAGTGTTGCAAACGGTGTAAGTATTATAACTGAAAGCTTATATGAAAACAGATTTATGCAAGTGCCTGAATTACGCAAAATGGGAGCCGATATTCATCAAGAGCGTAATCATGCTTTAGTCAAAGGTGTAGATAAGCTTTCTGGAGCTAATTTAAGAGCAAGTGATTTAAGAGCAGGGGCTGCACTTGTTTTAGCTGCATTAATGGCTGAAGGCTACAGTACTATAGAAGAATTACATCATATAGACAGAGGATATGAATTATTAGTGCCTAAAATGAAAGCACTTGGTGCAGATATCAGCAGAATTAATGATGAAACTGATATTGTTGCCGATAAAGTTAGAGGAAATCTTAATGGAACAGGAACAACAACCAAAATTTAAACGCTGGTATGATTATGATCCGGTGTTGTTACAAGTTATAAATATGTTAAAAGACTATCAAAGTGAGCTTCGTAACCAAGCAGAAGTATTTCTTTTGAAAATTGAAGAGAGAGTTTCAAAAGAAACAATTGATAAATTTTATGAAATGGTTAAACCTATTTCCGGTAATCGTTGGTATGATAAAGATCCTGTTATTTCAAAAACTGTAGAATTATTAAGAGTTGTACCTCCTGAAGTTCAGAAAGCTGCAGCTGAACATTTTTTAAAAACATTGAAAGATTTGGGTATTAATCCTGAAGATATCAATAAAAACACTTAATTATACACAATAATTGATAATTATTTTATTTCAAGTGATATATTAGTAAATTCAATGTCATCATAATCTATGTATGCTGTTTGAAATAAATTTTTACCTGCCTTTATGGTAATAGTATTATTTTGTCCCTGCTTAATAACACCTTTGGGAATTTCTATTTCTTGGTTATCACCATTTATTTGTAGTTCACAAATTTTATTTCCATTGCAGTATATTTCTGGAGGAGATGCATAAGTTGTTTTGACATTGGATTGACCTGCTGTTCTAGCAATTAAGGTATCTATACCAATAATAGAACCTATTTTTAAAAATATATTTTGATTGTTTTTTAATATAGGAATATTGATATTTTTAGAATAAAATGCACCAATTGATTTAACTGAAAAATCACCGGCATTAGCAGAATTCATACTATAACTGTTATCACCTATATGAATCATATCTGTATCTACAAATAAATTTGATAAATCATTTTTTTCTATACCGATAATTAACGGTTGTGATGCATTATCTTGAATAGTAAGAGAAAAAGGTTTATATCCGTCTTTTTGTACAGATAGAATAGTCGGTTTATTAACATTTGCTTGCAAATCAAAATATCCGTCATTATCTGTAATAGTTACAAACTTCAATGCAGGAGCCGATACCTTTGCTTTAGGAATACCTTTTCCTGTGTTAGAATCTATAATTTGATTAAATTTTTCTAGTTTTTCATTTTTTTGAATTCCACCTTGAACTGTTGCTTGAGCAGATAAAGTTATAAAAGCAAATGAAAATAATGTAATAAGAATTTTATTCATAATCTTTCTCCTTATATAATTATGAATATACGTTATTACAATAATATTTTAATTATCCTGTCGAACTTTTTTGATATTAAGTTTTTTACTTTAAAATTTGATAAAAATTTTACACGAATAAAATACTACTTTACATTGTGTATCATATATCTTTTGAGTAGAAAAGAAATGTGATATAATATTTAATAAGTTTAAAATTTATGGAGAAGAAATATGTCAATATCGTCTCACGGCTCACTTGAAAAAGAAATAATGAATGCTGTTTGGACAATGGAGGAAAATTCCAATAATATTCAATTTATAGAAATTTCCGTTGGCGATGTTGTTAATTTTATAAATTCAAACAATTCAGCCCCAAAAGCTTATACAACAGTTAAAACTGTAATGGACAGGTTAACTGATAAAAAATATTTGGAACGTATAAAATCAGGTAAAAAATTTTGTTATAAATCTATTTATTCAAGAAATGAACGCATAAAATTAGAAATAAAAAATATGGCAATACAATATTTTAATAATGATATAAAATCTCTTATGAAAGTTATTGAAAAAGAATGTCTGATAAAATAAAACAAGAAACAATATTTTGCAGACAAAAAGCCGGAGAATTAATAAAGTGTGTTCTTGCTGGTAAAATGACTATAAAACAAGCATTATTGGCATTTCCCAAAGATGTTAAAGATAATTCTGTTCGTTCCTCTTGGCATGCACTTTGTCATCTTGAAGCAGATGAAGATTTAAGAACAAAAGATGTTTTATATAGAGAAGAACAAGATTCTTTTTTAAACAGTATTGCAGAAACATTAATGTTAGGAGAATCATTACCAGAATATATAACAGAAGCATATAAAAAATATTATAATATTCCTTTAACCCCACACAGAGATGGATTAAAAGGATTTTTAGCAAGTTTTGAAAACTTTTTAAATATTCAAAAAGATTAATTTTTTTCTAATTTCAGAATTTCTTGATAAAGCTTTTTTTGAGCATCTGAAACAGAATCAGGAATATTAATTTTGATCTTTAAGTTTAGATTGCCGTATCCGGAAGTTTTTTTCGGTAAACCTAAGCCTTTCAATCTCATTGTTTGACCATTTTTAGTCATTGCAGGAATTTTTATACCAACAATACCGTGAAGGGTTTCAATTTCTTTTTTTGATATGCCAAGTACAGCTTCGGCAGGCGAGATAGTAATCCATTTTGAAACATCAGCTCCATCAATTTCATAGTCTGAATCATTAATTTTAACAATTAGGTACAAGTTACCTTTATTTCCATAGTTATCAGAATTTCCTTCTCCTGCTAATCTGATTTTTTGTCCATTTAAAATACCTTTAGGAATTTTAACTTTTATATTTTTTGAATTATTAATATAACCAGTTCCTCCACAAGAAGAACAGTAGCCATGACCATCGCAGGAGGTACATTTTTGCATATTATTTATGCGAATTGTTTTTTGTTCATCAGACATTAAATCTTTCGCATTAACAGTTATCTCTCTTGTGATATCAAGATTTTCAGAAGATTGTTGAGTTCTTGTTTGTGTTTTTCGTCGAGAATTACCTTGTGAAAACTGAGAAAAACCACCGAAATCATTAAAATTAAAAGATTGAGAATTGGTTTTTTTTCTGCCCCCCATTAAATCCCCGAAAATTGAACCAAAAAAGTCAGAAAAACCTCCCATATCGGAAAAACTTTGGCTATATTCGGCATTATTAAAGTTAAAACCTTCAAATCCAGGAGGTGGAGTAAAATCTGAGCCTGACTGCCAATTTGCTCCAAGGCTATCGTATCTGCTTCTTTTTGTTTTGTCAGATAAAACTTCATAAGCTTCGTTAATTTCTTTAAATTTTTCAACAGCACTTGAATCTTTATTTACATCAGGGTGATACTTTCTTGCAAGTTTTCTGTAAGCAGATTTTATTTGAGCTTCAGTTGCGTTTCTTTCTACACCTAATATTTTATAATAATCTTGATACTTCATTTGCAATCCTCTTTATCTCATAATAATACAAAATTTTATTATTTTAGAATTTTTAATTATTTTTTAACACATTTATTTTTTATGAATTATATTTAAAGATGATTTAAAATTAATTTATTCATTTATATTTAATTTTACTTCTTGTCCTTGATGAATAACTAATGATTCGCCTTTTTCAACGTACGATAAAGGAGAGTCTTGATAAACTCGTTTTACCCCACTAACAATTCTGTTTCCATCTTCTTCAGGGTCGATAACAGAACCTTTTATAAAAGATATGCCTTGTGATAACATTGGTACATGGAATATATGACTTGCAGCTGTTGTTATTCCTGCTCCAGATATATTTTTTACTGCTTGTTTTTTATCAAAAGGCTTATAATAAGACACTTTTATTTCCATGTGAGTAACAGAAAATTTATGTACACCTTCTTTTGTCGCATAATGAGTTGGTATAAAAACAAAATATCCCTTTCGCTTTCCTCTTTGACCATCTACAACTTTAGTTACTCTTCCGTAAAAAATAGTACCTTCTTCATATTTTTTCATATTATCAATTATAAAACTTTCATTTATTTTAACTGTAAAATATTCTTGTGGTGAATTAGTTGAAAATTCTGAAAGTGCAATACCCGTCATTGTTTCTGCATTTACAGCGATTGAAGAAACCATTAAAATAAATAAACTAAATAAAAACTTTTTCATAAATACTCCATACACATTATCATTCTTTTTATACATCTTTTGTAAATTGTAAAAAATTTCCAATTAAATTTTCATTACATACTTTTATATTTTGAGGTACTCTTAATATTGTTGGTGTAAAATTCCATATAAAATTTATTCCTGATTCAACCAAAAAATCTGCTGTTTCTTGTGCATTTTTTCTCGGAACAGTTAATACAGCTATTTCAACATCATATTCTTTTGCTAATATTGGAAGCTTTGATATATGAAAAACTTGCTTATCATTATATGTTAAATTAATTTTCAAAGGATCATTATCAAACATTGCCATTATATTAAATCCGTAATATTTAAAATCTTCATATTTTGCTATTGCTAAACCTAAATTTCCTGTTCCAACTACAAATACATTCTTTGTTTTTGAAAATCCTAAAACTTTTTCTATTAAAAGTTTTACTTCAGAAACTTCATATCCTACTTTTGTTTTTCCTGTATTTCCAAGCAAATTTAAATCTTTTCTTACTTGCGAATCGTCAATTTTTAATAATTCTGCAATTTGAGGACTTGAAACAATATCTTTACCTGTTTCTTCCATTGCCGTAAGTATGCAATGATACTGAACAAGCCGGTTAATTGTTTTAAGAGATAAATCAGTTTTCATTATTTCACCAATAATTTAATTGGGGCTTTTAAAAAGCCCCAATTTTATGTCAAATATTACACAACACCGTTAAATGCATCAATATATATTTTCTTTATGTCTTCCATAATAGGATATACAGGATTTGCACCGGTACATTGATCATCAAATGCTAGTTCTACCATTTCATCTAATTTATCGTAAAAATCTTTTTCTGTATAACCGTTTTTCTCAATAAATTCCTTAATGGAATTTGGAAGCTCAATATCTTTCATTAATTTATCAACGGCATCTAAAAGTAATTGAGTCTTTTCTTCATCTGTAGTTCCACCTAACTTTAATTCGTCTGCAATTTGTGCATATTTTTGAATTGCACATGGATACTTATATTGTGGGAATGTCGCTTGTTTTTTAGGACAATCAGTTGCATTATACTTAATAACTTGTCTGATTAATAAAGCATTTGCAACACCGTGAGGTACATGGAACATTGCACCTAATTTATGTGCCATTGAATGACATAAGCCTAAGAATGAATTTGCAAAAGCCATACCTGCAATTGTTGCTGCATAATGCATTTTTTCTCTTGCAAGAGGATCATCTGCACCTTTGTGATATGAACGACTCAAATATTTAAATACTAATTTACAAGCTTCTAATGCGTTTGAATTTGTAAAGTTTGTTGCCATACAAGATACATAAGCCTCTATAGCATGAACTAATGCATCAATACCTGAAGCTGATGTTAATCCTTTTGGCATACCATCAACAAAGTTTGGATCAACTATTGCCATCGAAGGTGTTAATGCATAATCTGCAATGGCATATTTTACTCCTGTTTTGTCATCTGTTATAATAGCAAATGGTGTAACTTCCGACCCTGTTCCTGATGTGGTAGGTATTGCTACCATAACTGCTTTTTTACCTAAATCAGGTATTTGACAAATTCTCTTTCTAATATCCATAAATCTCATTGAAATATCTTCAAATACAGTATCAGGCTGTTCATATTTTAGCCATAAGATTTTTGCTGCATCCATAGGTGAACCACCACCTAATGCTATGATTATATCAGGCTCAAATGGCTTCATTATTGCATAAGCTTCTTCTATTGTTGATAGTGTAGGATCTGGTTTTACATCGAAGAAAATTTGATGGTCTATACCAATTTCATCTAAAACATTAATTATTTGATCAACAGCTCCGGAGTTAAATAAAAATCTATCAGTTACAATAAAAGCTTTTTTTCTTCCTGTCAAAACTCTTAATGCTAAATCTGTTGCACCACGTTTGAAATATATTTTTTGTGGAACTTTGAACCAGAGCATATTTTCTCTCCTTTCAACAACTCTTTTATAATTTAATAAGTGTTTTACAGTAACGTTTTCAGATACTGAGTTTTTACCCCAAGAACCACAACCGAGTGTAAGTGATGGTTCTAACTTAAAGTTATATAAATCACCAATACCACCTTGAGAAGAAGGTTGATTTACCAAAACTCTGCAAGCCGGCATTTTCTTTGCATAGGCTGTAATTCTGTCTTGATTTGCTTCATCAGTATAAAGAACAGCTGTATGACCTGCTCCACCTTTTGAAACAAGTGTATATGCTTTTTCAAAAGCATCTTCATAATTATCAGCTTTGTACATTGCTAAAATAGGAGATAACTTTTCTCTTGAAAATGGATCTTCCCAATCTACAACAGCTCTTGGTGCAATTAGAACTTTGGCATTTTCCGGAACATCAAAACCTGCTAATTTGGCAATATAATGAGCACTTTGTCCTACTATTTTAGGGTGAGCAGTTCCTCTTGCAGGGTCTATAAAAGGTAAATCTATAAGTTTTTGCATTTCGGCATCATTAAGAATATATGCACCTCTATATTCAAATTCTTTTTTAACTTCTTCATATTTTTCATCAACAATAATAACAGATTGTTCAGATGCACAAATCATTCCATTATCAAATGTTTTTGACATTAAAATTGAAGAAACGGCCATTTTTATATCTGCAGTTTCATCAATTACAGCAGAAGTATTTCCGGGACCTACACCAACAGCAGGGTTACCTGATGAGTATGCAGCCGTTACCATTCCCGGACCACCTGTAGCTAAAATGCAGGATATATTTTTGTGTTTCATCAATTGTCCTGATAATTCAATTGTCGGAGCATCTATCCAGCCAATAATAAATTCAGGAGCACCAGCTTTAACAGCTGCTTCTAATACTATTTTTGCAGCTGCTATTGTTGATTTTGTTGCTCTCGGGTGTGGTGAAAATATGACAGCATTTCTTGTTTTTAATGCTATTAACGACTTAAAAATTGCTGTTGAAGTCGGATTTGTCGTAGGAACAATTCCTGCTAAAACTCCTAATGGCTCTGCTACAATTTTTATACCTGTTGCTTTATCATATTTGATTACACCACATGTTTGAACATTTTTATGCTTATTGTACACATATTCTGCAGCATAGTGATTTTTCATAATTTTGTCTTCTAAAACACCCATTCCGGTTTCTTCTATAGCCATACGAGCTAGTGGAATACGTGCTTTATCTGCTGCTGCAGCTGCTGCTTGAAAAATTTTATCAACTTTAGATTGTGTAAATGTTGCATATATTTTTTGTGCTTCACTGACCTTATCAATAAGGGTATCAAGGGATTCTGCAGTATCAACAATCATATACTTATCATCTGTTTTTTCCTGTTTTTTAGGCATATTCATTATCTCCTTTATTCGTGAATAAATTCCCTAATTATTTTTTATATCATTAGCATGAAATTTTGTCAATAATACTTGTATTTCATATTTTTTTTGAATGCATTATTATTTCAAAAGATAAATCGTTACAAAAATCACTATTCGTTTTGATTTTTAATATTTTCCAGTATATCTATAATTATATTATAGTTTTCTTCTGTTACGAGTTTTCCTCTATATTCTGAAGCACCTTTAATTCCTTTAATATAATATGGATAAAATTTTCTAAAAAATTTTATCCCATTCATTTCCCCTCTAAATGCAATTTCATTATCAAGATGCTCTTTTAAAATATTAATCCTTTCTTGTAATGTTTTGGGTTGTGATTTTATGCCTGTTTTTAAAAAGTTGTCAATTTGTGCAGGAAGCCATGGATTTCCAAGCAATCCTCTACCTATTGCTATTCCGTTAGCTTGTGATTCTTCCAATGCTTTTTTTGCCGTTTCTTCTGATATTATATCTCCATTTATAAAATATGGTATATCAATTTCTCCTCTGAGTTTTGATACTCTTTTCCAATCAGCATTTCCTGAATACATTTGAACTCTTGTTCTTGCATGTACACATATTGCATCTGCACCTGCTTCTTGCATTTTGACTGCAAAATCAACAAAATTTATTGTTTCTTGATTTATTCCGAGCCTAAATTTACAAGTTACAGGTAAATCTACTTTATCTTTTACAGCTTTTATAATATCTGCAGCAATATTGGGTGACTTCATTAATGCACAGCCATCTGTTGCTTTCATTACTTTATTTACAGGACACCCCATATTTATATCTATTATTGTAGCTCCTTTTTCTTTTAATATTTCTGCCGATTTTGCAATTAAATCAGGTTTATGTCCGGAAATTTGGAATGAAATTGGATATTCTTCATTATCGCTATGTATTATATGACATTCTTTTTGCTGCACAAGAGCTTCTGAGCTAATCATTTCCGTAGTTAAAAGACAATTTTTTGAATATTTTCTTATTAACTTTCTTAACACATAATCAGTTATTCCTGCCATTGGAGCAGAAATAACTTTTGAATTTATTTCAATATTTTTGATTTTTATTTTATTTTGATTGTTTAATTCTTTGTTCAGCGTATTTTGTGTATTCATTTTTTTCTTTTGATAATTCCATAAATTTCTTATAATTTTGTATTGCTCGTGTAAAATCTTTCAAACTGTCATAATCAACACCTAAAGAATAATAGACAAGAGGAATAGATGCATCTATTGCAATTACATTTTCATAATCTGAAACAGCTTGTTTATAATTGCCCAGAGCATCATATACCATTGCTCTGTAATAATACGGCATATATCCTCCGATATTGGATTTTATTAATGATGTTAATATTTCTTCTGCACTTTTATAATCTTTAGCTTCATATTTAGCAATAGCTTTGTTTAATTCTATATTTGCTTTTTGAGAAGTTATATAATTTTGTAGTTCTTTATATCTTGAATTTTTATGCGTTTTGATTTTTTTTAAATACAAATCTGCATTTTCAATATCATCTTTTTGTACATATATACCAGCAATCGTTAATAGAATATCTTCATCGTCCGGTTTTGTATTAAGAGCTTTTTTATAAAAAGTTAATGCATTATCATAATCCTTCATCAAAACGTAAACACCGGCAATACCAATAAAAGATTCGTATCCTTGTGGTGATACTTTTTGATATTTTTCTATAGCTTGCATATATTGTCCATTTTGTGCAAGATTAGCTGCTTCAGAATAAATAGAGCCTTGTTGTCTTAATTTTACAGAATTATAAAATTCATTCACTTGATTATCATTAGGAAATTTTTGTTTTGCCTGTTCTGCATATATTAATGCATTTGCAAAATCATCTCTGCCATTATAAATTTGCCCTAAGTTTAAATATAATGCTTTATCTTGAGGATTAGCATCAATTGCTAACTTATAATATTTGATGGCTTTATCTATATCTTTATTTTTATGTGCTGTATATGCAGTTGTAGCATAAAATTCCGGAGATAATGTTATTCCTTGCATTTTCAATGTTGAAACAGCATCTTCTGCCGGCATATTTTTTGAATATATTTCGGCAAGTCCAAACTGTGCTTCTGAATTGGTATTATCGTATTTTAATACATTTTTATATTCTTCTGTTGCATTTTCCCACATACTTAAAGCTTGAAAACTTTTTGCTTTTTGCAATCTTGCAAGAATATTTTTAGGCTCTATAAGAAGTGCTTTATTACAATAATCAATAGCATCTTTATACTTTTTCTGCTCATAATACATAACAGCTGTATTTGTTTTTGTTGTTACTAATGCAGGATT
>JAFQYI010000042.1 GCA_017406505.1 bacterium | reverse complement strand
CAACACCAATCAAAACACATTCAGGATATGGATAAAGAGATTTCAATTACCAAGCAATTTAATATTAAAGATAGATACTCGCAAAGAATACGAAAAATAGTATTAGAAAAATGGTTAGCAGGAGAGATATAATTTTTGTGTAATATTTGTGTAGTTATTAAAAATCAATGTAAAATTAATACTTTTGGGTTACACACAAATACACAAATATTGTTCAAAAAAGCTAATAAATATAATTGTTTTGAGTGTTAGAAACAAGTTCCTAAGACTGGTGCGTCTACCATTCCACCACTTGTCCACTGTTTATATATATTAAAATTGTTTTTAGTCAAATTTATTTTACCCTCTTTCATCTATATTCGCAAAAAATTTTATTGATTCATTTATTCTCGGTCCTGGACGATTTATCTTGGAATTTTCATCTTCTGTCAAATATATTATTCTCGCGTGTGGAAAAAGTCTTTCTAATTTTTTATATCCTGTTTTATCACTTACTATGATTATATCTGGTTTAGTTTTTATTATATATTCATTCGTTACTACCGGATAGAATGCATCTATCTCATCTGTCACATTTTCTTGTCCCGATTTTCTTATAACATCAGATATATATGATTTATTGCCTATTGTTATTATTGGATTGATTTGTATTAGATATAATATTTTTCGTGGGGTTTTACTCTTTATATTATCTGCTTCTGATGCAATTTCTCTAACAATTTCTATTGCTTCTCTTCTTTTATTAGTTAATTCCCCTATTGATAAAATTGTTTCATATACTGCATTTACAGAATCCATTGTATAACATATCGGTTTTATTGAGTTTTGTTTTGGCATATTTCTATAATTTGCAAATTGTGCTCCCTCTACTGTTAATAAATAATTTGGTGCTAATTTTATCAATTTTTCTTTATCTAAAAAATATGTATTTCCTATTACTTCTTTTTTTTTTGTTTCCTTGGGATAATTACATTCTGTTGATACTGCAACTAAGCTATCTTCTGCCCCTAGTTTATATATTATTTCTGTAATTGATGGTGCTAATGATGCAAAGGTTTTTTCTTTTGCTATACATTTTGCACTACATAAAATTAATATTATAAATAATACTATACTTTTTTTACAAAAATCCTTGAACATTCTTGCACCCTGTATACTAAATTTTTATTTAATTAAAAATTAATTCTTTCTTTTTCAACAACAACAGGCTTTTTATTTACCCTTGTGTATATTGCTCCAACATATTCCCCTACAATTCCTATAAAAAATAGCTGAACTGATGCAAAGAAAAATAATCCGATTACTAAGGGGGCTTGTCCTACATTGAAAGTATTCCAAAAACATAGTTTGTATATAAAGTAAAATAATGCTACAAACATACTTATTCCTGATAATATAAAGCCCATAAATGTTGCCATTCTTAAAGGCACTTTTGAATGCTTTACTATTCCAATCATTGCATTATCGTACATTGTATAAAAATTATTATGAGTTATTCCTCTTTCTCTTATTGGCTGAACAAACGGAATTATTGCTTTTTCAAAACCAATGTCGCATATCAAACCTCTTAAATATGGGTATGGATCATCAATTGAACGGACAATATCTATAATTTTTTTGTCATAAAGTCCAAACCCTGTGCATTGTTTTATTTGTTCTGTATCATCATCAACTATATGTTTCATTAGAGAATAAAACATTTTTCTAACAAGATACATAGACTTTGATTCTTCAGATGCTGTCTTTTGAGCCAATGCCATTTTGTATCCTTGTTCCCATTTTTCAATAAATTGTGGAATCATTTCCGGTGGATCTTGTAAATCTGATGCCATATATATTATTGCATCACCACTTCCGTTTATTATTGCCCAATAAGGTGAACGTATATGTCCAAAATTTCTTGCATTGATTATTACTTTTACGTGATTATCTTTTTGTGCCAATTCTTTTAGTTTATTGGCTGTATTGTCTTTTGAACCATTGTCCACGAGTATTTGTTCCCATTCATACTTATCTGTATATTGCTCCATTTGAGCTTTTACTCTTTCGTATAAACGTTCTACGTTTTCTTCTTCGTTGTAACAACTTGATACTATACTTATTTTTTTCATATTACTCACCATTATCCGTTATGTGTTGATTATTAATAAAAACGAATTTTTTCATCAAAATAAATGATACCACTGCCATTGGAAAAATCAATATAAAACCTGCTAAATACATATTTACATACATTATTTTAAATATTTTTAAGAATAAAATATTTAGCAAATAAATAATAACATAAGCTCCTAAAAATCTAAATATTAATTTGTTATCATGATTTTTAAATACTATAATACCTGTCGTTTTAAAATTAAATAATATACCTAATACTGTTGATAAAAATGATGCTATTGCAAAATGAAATTTTAAAAATATAAAAAACGCAAATACTCCATATCCAAAGGCAGTATTTAAACCTCCTACAAATAGAAACTTTATGAATTTCCAATCTATATTATATTTTGTACATAATTGTTTTATTGTATTTATCATTAATTTTATTCCTGATACCATACATATATTGGATACATTGACCAATTTTCGTATTTCTTAAAAAATCTATAATTTAATTTTTTTGTTTTGATTAGTATATCAATTGATTGAATTATATCTCTTTGACCTGATTTATTTCCATTCCTAAATAATTTCTCATGAATTTTTATGACATTTTCAGGATAATCTTGATAAATTATTACTTTAGGAGGGTTTTTTAATAATATTTTAGAATCTGCTATTGCATATTTATCAGGATATGTATCAAAGTATGGAAATGTAGTAAATGTATCAGTATTTCTGTTACTTAAAAGATATATCATAACTAGTGTTGGAAATGTATAAATTTTATCATCAGCATTTGTTTTTTGATTGATTAAATTAATAATTTCATTATACATTTGAGCTGTGTTTTTATTTACTGATATATTTTTTACTTTTTCATTATT
>JAFQYI010000041.1 GCA_017406505.1 bacterium | reverse complement strand
TTATCGGCAGATTATACGCAATCAGCCGATTTGACAGTTGAATCTGAGCATCAGCATTTTAAAGATACAGAAAATAGAATCGACTTACAGGGAAATGTAAAAGTAAAATATGATGATATTAATGTATCAAGTCCTCAAGCAGAAGTAATTATAAATCCGGAAATTGGAAGAGTAGAAAAGGTTAAATTTTTGGATAATGCATATTCATATCAAATAAAAAAGGATAAGAAACATGAAGTAAAAGCTAAAATATTGGAGCTTTCACTTTTAAATAAAGTTTTTAAAGCAACAGACAGAACGCAATCAACGATATTACAGAATAATCAACCTAATGTAATTGTAACGGCAGATTATCAGGAATATGACAATCAATCGAATATTATGAAAGCAGAAGGAAGTGTAATTGTATATTATCAAGATGCACAAGCTTTTGCAGATTATGCAGAAGTAGATTTAGCAAAAGATAATAGTGTAAAAAAGATGATATTATCTGGGAATGCGTATATAAAGAAATTAGAATCCACAGTGAAGGCAGAGCAATTTGTACATTATGCAGATACAAAAATAACAACAGCAACAGGCAATGTTTTTTCAGATATTAATGATGAGAAAACAAAAATAAAGGTATGGTCAGATTTTCAACAAATTGACCAGAAATCGAATATAATAACGGCAAGTGGACATACGATAGTGCATTATCAAGATTATATAGCAGAAGGACCCAAAGCATCAGTATATCCTGATGAAAGGACGAATAAATTAAATAAGGTTGTATTTTTGGGTCGATCAAAAATTACCCAAGAAGGTCGTTCAATTGAAGCAAATCGAATAGATATGACACTTAATCCAAAAGATTTTAAGGCTGATGGAAATGTAAAAACATTTATTCCTAATGTTGGTTCATCACAAGAATCATTGTAATCACAATTCGTAAATATCTTTTAAAATAGATTTATAAACTTTTTAGTATAGTTGATAATTTCGTTAAAATATATAGAGTAATTGATAGGATAAAAAATTAGCAAAAATAATTCCAATTTTTAAAAATAAAAAGTAATATATTTTTGAATTTTTTGAAAATAAATATATTTTGTTATATTATACAATTATTAAAGATAGTCAAATTATTCGGATAGAAAATGATGCTTTTAACAATAAAAAATATTCTTGAAAAATATGTTGAATTAGCACCTAAAGCTACTATTATCGTTGGTTTTTCCGGTGGTTGGGACTCAATGTGTCTTTTACATATAACAAAAAAATTATCCGAAGAATATGGATTTAATTTAGTAGCTGCTCACCTTAATCATGCCTGGCGAGGTGAAGAATCTGATGACGAAGAAGCCAATGCTCAAAGATTTTGTGCTGAATTTGATATAAAATTTAGAGCCGAACGTTTAGATGAAAAAACAAAACAAACCGAAGCTGCTGCTCGTGAAGCCAGATATGCGTTCTTTAAAAGAACTTACGACTACAATAAAGCAAGTGTTCTATTAACTGCTCATACTAAAACAGATAATGCTGAAACTGTATTATATAGAATTGCTAAAGGTACCGGGCTAAATGGGTTAGAAGGTATTAAAGAATACAGAAAACAGGGTGATATGAATATTGTTCGCCCTTTGCTATCTTTTTCAAGAAAAGAAATTGAAGATTATTGTATGAAAAATGAACTTTTTCCCAATAATGATTCAAGCAATCAAGACACAAGATATGCAAGAAATAATATCAGATACAATATTATGCCAAGATTAAAAGAAATTAACCCTAATGTAGAGACATCTTTAATAAATCTTGCAGAAATAGCAACCGGTAATAATAAAATCATTGATGAATTAATGAACAATATTGAAATCCAAATTTCTACAGGTAATAAATGGCATACACAAAATTTTATGCGTTTAAATTCTGCAATAAGACGTCACTTTGTTTATAATTTATTATTAAAAAATGATATTGAACCAAGTTTTTCTAAAGTTCAAGAAGTTATGGCTTTTATAGCTGATAACAATTTATCTAAAACAGGAAAAACTTTGTCCCTTACTTCAAAATTAACGTTATTTACATCACATAAATATACTTATGTGTTAAATGAAAATGATACTACAGAAAAATTTCTGCAAGAAGTATCAGTTTCAGGTGAAGGTGTTTTCCATTTTGAAAATGGCGAAAATCTTGTTATAGAAAAATACGGCAAAACTGTTGATTTTTATCCTAAAAAAACTGCAAAATTTATTTTTGTTGATTTATCAAATATGACTTTTCCTCTTGTTCTTAGAACAAGACGCGATGGAGATATTATACAACCTTTAGGAATGCAGGGCAAAATGAAATTAAAAAAATATTTTATCAATAAAAACATTCCGGGTTATCAGCGTGATAAAATATTATTATTATGCCACAATAATGAAGTTTTATGGGTTGCCGGGGTCGGCATGAGTGAAAAACTCAGAGTTAATGAAATTGCAACACACAGAATAGAATTAAATACGGAGATATGATTATGGTAGATATTGATTTTCTAAATATGCCGGATAGGGATATTAGAGATTTGCAAGTTTTATTTTCTGAAGAAGAAATTGAAAAAAGAACTCAAGAACTCGCAAATTTAATTGACGAAGAATTTCCTCAAGATGAGCCTTTATATGTTATAAGCGTTCTTAAAGGTTCAATATTATTTACTTGTGATTTAATCAAAAAAATGAAAACACCTATTCAACTTGAATTTATTAAGGTTTCAAGTTATAGCAATGAATTTCAATCAACAGGTAATGTAACAATTATAGATTCAAAAATTCCTAATTTGAATGACCAAAATGTTTTAATTGTTGATGACATTTGTGATACTGGTCATACTGCTAAAAAACTTTTAGATATTTTTAAAAATGACTATAAATTAAAAAAATTAAAATTTGTAACATTAATGAATAAACGTTGTAACAGAGTTGTTGATGTAGAACCTGATTATTATGGTTTTGAAATAGATAATAAGTTCCTCGTTGGTTATGGTCTTGATTATATTGGTTTTTATAGAAATCTTCCATTTGTTGGTTGGTTTCCAAATTAAATAAATTCTAAATAATAATAAAAAAGTCCGAGTTTTTATATGTTCAAAATTTGAAACTTGGACTTTTTGCATAATTAGTAATATCTTTATTTTTATAATATTATATAGAAAGAATGTTTATTAAATAGGAAAATCTTATGAGAAATGTTAAAGATTTAGTTCAAAAAATAAATAAATTAAAAAAAGAGAAAAATGCAATTGTTTTAGGACATTGTTATCAAAATATAGAGATTGACGAGGTTGCTGATTATGTAGGTGATTCTTTGCAATTAAGCAGATTAGCATCACAAACTGAGGCAGACATTATTGTTTTTGCAGGAGTTTATTTTATGGCTGAAACTGCCAAAATTTTATCTCCAAACAAAAAAGTTCTTTTACCTAAAATTGATTCAGGCTGTAGAATGGCAGATATGATTGACTTAAATCAGCTAAAAGATTTTAAAGCAATGTACCCTAATTTACCTGTTGTTTGTTATGTTAATTCTTCAGCAGATGTAAAGTCAGAAGCTGATATATGCTGTACAAGTGCAAATGCTGTACAAATAGTTCAATCTTTAAATGTTCCCAAAATATTATTTGCTCCTGATAAGTATCTTGGTACTTATGTTGCAAATCAATTACCTAATACAGAAGTTGTAACTTATCCGGGATATTGTCCTACTCATCTTAATATTTTGGTTGAAGATGTTGAAAAAATGAAAAAACAATATCCTAATGCGAAAGTTCTTGCTCATCCGGAATGCCAGCAAGCTGTTACAAATCTTGCAGATTATATTGGTTCAACTACCGGAATTATGAAATATGCTAAAGAATCACAAGAAAAAGAATTTATTATTGTTACAGAAAAAGGTGTTGTTGATAGACTTAATAGAGATTGTACAGATAAAAAATTTTATCTTGTTTCTAATAAAGCTGTTTGCCCTAATATGAAGAAAAATACTCTTGACGATATTTTATATGTTTTAGAAACAGAAGAAAATGAAATCATAATAAATGAAGAAATTGCTAAAAGAGCAAGACAATCTATAGAAAAAATGATTGCAATAAACGTTTAGCTATTTTCAACATTGATGATAGAATTGCAATGTGGACATTTTATTTGTTGTCCTTTATATTCTTGAGGAATTTTAAATTTAGTTCCACAGGAACATTCTTTGAAGATATAATCATTTGCTTTCCAAATAATATTTTCAGCTTGACGTTTTCTTATTTTAAAATCTTCATCAATAATTTTTTCTTTTTGTATTTGTTTTCCTGTTGTGAGCATCATACCTGCAGCAAATACAGCATTAGTCGGATTTATAATGGTCTCTTTATGTTTAGGAGTTACAATTTCAAGAGGTTGTACACCATGTAAAAATTCTCGTTTTAAAATATTTTTCCTTGAGTGAGAAACTTTTTTAAAAGCTTCATTATAAGCATTAAAATCAGCTCCTGCCATTTTTGACAGTATTTCTATTCTTTTTTCCGTTGGAGGGTGTGTAGAAAATAAATTTCCAAACATTGAATAAGTATTTTTATGTTGAATTTCATAATCTAATGGGTGAACGATATACATGGCTGATGTTATTTTATCTGCATCTCTAAAAACATATAATGAATTATATATTTTCATTAAAGCAGTCGCTAAACCTTGAGGGTATCTGGTATATTGGACAGCACAAGCATCAGCAAGGTATTCTCTTTTTTGAGAGATAGAAAAATACAAAATTTGAGCAAGAACAGGAGCTAATATCATTAATACTATACATATAACAAGTAAAATTATATCACTTTTGCCACTCATAGAAGATCTTCTGGTCGATTTGAATGAACCATGCCTAAAATATCTGATACCATAGTCAGATAATAAAACTATAGAACCAATCATTATACCTGCATAAATCATATACATAGTATCTCTATTAACGATATGAGCAATTTCATGTGCAATGACACCTTGTAATTCATCTCTATTTAATTCAGTTAATAAGCCTGTCGTTACAGCAATAGCAGAATTTTTTGGTGTCAATCCTGTTGCAAACGCATTAGGCATAGGTGTATCTATTACGTAAATTTCAGGAGGTTTCGGCATTCCTGCAGCAATAGACATTTCTTCAACAACATTTTCCAATATTCTGTGAGATTCTTTTGGCAATTTATATGCTTGATTTAATGCTAATATTGCATTTTTTCCGTTTGTAACTGCCACTAAAAATAGTATTATCCATACTATAAGAGCAATTAAAATACCATTTTGTGCAGAATGTATAATTTGCACAATACTAACATTATCATCAATGCATAAAAAATATGATGTTAAAATTCCAAAAGAAGCACCAACAGACAATAATACTAAAAGCATTATCGTTAAAAGAATACAACTATTCCTTTTGTTCAATGCTATTTGCTGCCACATAATACTACCTTAAAATTTAACTTGTGGAGCAGTTTTTTCTGATACATCAGCTTCAAAGAAATCTCTATGTTCAAAATTGAATATAGTTGCAACAATATTTGAAGGGAACATCTCTTTTTTATTATTATAATTTAAGACAGCATCATTATAAAATTGTCGAGCATATCCTATTTTGTTTTCAGTTGAAGTTAATTCTTCTTGAAGTTGTAAAAAATTCTCATTAGCTTTTAATTCGGGATAATTTTCAGCAACAGCGAATAAAGATTTTAAAGCACCGGAAAGAGCATTTTCTGCAACTGCTTTATCTTTCACATTATCTATATTTATTGCAGTTTGTCTTGCTTTTATAACATTTTCTAATGTTTGAGCTTCATGAGAAGCATATCCTTTAACAGTTTCTACTAAATTCGGTATTAAATCGTGTCGTCTTTTTAGTTGGACATCTATTTGTGCCCAAGCATTTTTTACCTGATTTTTTAAAACAACAAGTCCGTTATATACAATAACAGTCCAAAAGAAAATTAATATTAATAAAATTAATGGTGAATACAATATAATTTGTTCTTTTGTCATTTCTATCTCCTTTATTTATGTATTTTTCTTTGTTTAATATTAAAAACTTCTCCAAGAAATTTAACGGTTTTTGTAGATTTTTCTTCTGAATTAGCATAATTTATAAATTCAGAGAGTTCTTTTTTATCAAACCATATTCCATGAAAATTCGGACATCTGTCAAGAATAGTATTCCCTATTTGTATTTTATCCATAATTTTATTACAAATAGGACATTTTCTACCTGTTTCATTTACTTTAATCGATTCGAATGTAAAAGGATTATATTTTTCATCTTTTACACCAAGCAGACGCCATTCATCAGCATCAAACCAAAAGCCACCACATTGTGGACACCAATCAAGTTCGATATTGTTTTTTTCAACTACGATTAATGGTTTTTCACAAGAAGGACAATACATATATTCCCCTTAAAATTTCATATATATATACTACTATATTCTAGTCCATTTAGTTGTTTTTTTAATAAAACGTTAAAAATTTTTAATAATATATTTATAATTTATGACAACGTGAAAATTTTTATTAAATATTGATATAGATAGGGAGAAGTAAGAATGATTAACGGTTTACAAAATTTTTTCAACAATGTAATAGCAGCCAATTCAGCAACTGCAGCTGTTCCTGTTACAAAAGCTCCTGTCTATTCAAATCCGTTTGCAAATCCGTTTTTAAATCAAACATTAAATCAAATGAATAAAAAGAATGATTTTTATGGAAAAAATAATCCATCTCCAACAGGATATTTTGCAGGTTATTACAACAATAAACCTAATATTGTTGGAAGAAAATTATTTGTTGAAGTGTAGTAAATAGAAAAATTATATTTAAAATTAACATTAATTAATGGTTCGTGTATCTCTTTTATGTTTATGTGAAAATAAAAACATAAGAATATAATGGAGATATTACAATGAAAGATAAAACGTTTTTAATGATCCCCGGTCCGACACCTGTACCGGAAAGTGTACTTTTGTCAATGGCAAAACACCCAATAGGTCATAGAAGTACAGAGTTTTCAGAAGTTTTAAAAAGAGTTTATGAAGATATAAAAACAATGTTCCAAACAAAAAATGATGTAATGATTTTTACAGCAAGTGGAACAGGTGCAATGGAATCAGCAATATTTAATCTTGTTAATCCCGGAGATAAAGTTTTATCTTTAATTATAGGAAATTTTGGTGAAAGATGGGCAAAAATAGCAGAAATGAAAGGTGCTGAAGTTACAAAATACGAAGTTGCTCCTGGAGAAGCCATTAATCCTGATGAAGTAAAAAAACTTCTTGATGCAGATGTAAATAAAGAATATAAAATTGTAACATTAACTCATAATGAAACAGCAACAGGTGTTACAAATGATGTAAAAACCATAGTTTCTTTGATTAAAGAACATGGTGCAGTATCTGTTGTTGATGGAATTACAAGTTTAGCAGCCCTTCCTTGCAAAATGGATGAATGGGGTATTGATGTTCTTATTTCAGGTTCACAAAAAGGATTTATGATTCCACCCGGATTATCATTCTTGGCAGCAAGTGAAAAGGCATGGAAACTTCACGAACAATGCAAAAATCCAAGTTTTTACTTTAATTGGAAACAAAACAGAAAATCCGTATTAGAAGCTTCTACAGCATGGACACCTGCTGTAAACTTATTTGTTGCACTTGATACAGCATTACAAATGATGAAAGAAGAAGGCATAGAAAATATTTGGAACAGACATAAAAGACTTGGAACAGCAATAAGAGCAGGTGTAAAAGCTATTGGCTTAAAATTGCTTGTTAAAGATGAAAAATATGCGTCAAATGCGATTACAGCAGTTCTTCCACCGGAAGGTATTTCTGTTCCTGATATTAGAAAAACATTGAAAAAAGATTATGATATAGTTGTTGCAAACGGACAAAAAACATTAAAAGATAAAATTTTCCGTATAGGAACAATGGGTTATGTTTCAGAAAGAGATGCTATTGCCGCAATGGGAGCATTAGAAGCAAGTTTATATAAATTAGGATATAAATTTGAACTTGGTGCAGGAGTAGCTGCCGTTATTAAATCATTGGCAGAAAACAAATAGTTTCAATAAAAGGATAGGAATATGAAAGTATTAATTACAGATAAAATTAATGAAAGTGCCGGAAAAATTCTTGATGGAGTGGCAGAAGCAGTATTTTTACCGACAATGAGTGAAGATGAATTATGCGAAAAAATAGGTGAATATGATGCGTTAATGGTAAGAAGCCAGACAAAAGTAACTGCCAAAATAATTGAAGCAGGTAAAAATTTAAAAATAATAGGCAGAGCCGGTGTTGGTGTTGATAATATTGATATTGAAGCAGCAACACAAAAAGGTATTCTTGTAGTAAATTCACCTGATGGCAATACCAATGCAGCAGCTGAACATACTATTGCTTTAATGCTTGCAATGTCAAGAAACATTCCATCTGCAGCAATATCAACAAAAGCAGGTAATTGGGAACGTTCAAAATTTACCGGAGTTGAAGTTTTTGGAAAAACTTTGGGTGTCATTGGATTTGGAAAAATAGGTTCACATGTTGCACAAGTTGCAATTGCTCTTGGAATGCATGTTATAGTTTGCGACCCATACACTTCTGAACAAACTGTCGAAAAAGCAGGTGCTAAGTATGTAAGAAGTCTTGATGATTTTTGGGGGCAATGTGATTTTATTACGGTACATGTTCCAAAAACAAGAGAAACAGCATATTTAATTAATAAAAACACACTAAACAGAATGAAAAAGGGTGTAAGAATTATTAACTGTGCAAGAGGAGGCATAATTGATGAAGCTGCATTAAAAGAAGCCTTAGAATCCGGACAAGTAGCTTCAGCAGCTATTGACGTATATGAAAACGAACCTGATATGTCAAAATGTCCTTTATGCAGTTATGAAGGGAATGTTGTTCTAACACCACACCTTGGTGCAAGTACAAAAGAAGCACAACTTAATGTAGCAATTGATGTTGCAGAACAGATAAGAGATGTTTTAAGTGGAAAAAGTGCAAAAGCTGCTGTAAACATTCCGGCCTTAAAACCTGCTGTTTTAGAACCAGTAAAAGATTATATGAAAATTTCTGAAAATATTGGTGGTTTAGCATTTCAACTTGCAGAAGGTAATTTGAAATCAATTAGCATTGAAGTTAAAGGTTCATTGGCAGAATTAGATATTTCTCCTCTTCAAATAGCAATATTAAAGGGTATTTTTGCATCAGTTACGGAAGGTGTAAATTATGTTAATGCTCCTGTTATTGCTAAGAAAAGAGGAATTAATGTTGTTACATCAAAATCACAAAAAGATTGTACATATATAGGTTCAATTACTGTTAAACTTTTGACAGATGAAGATGAGCAAACAGTAACGGGTGCATTAATAGCAGAACACATGCCAAGAATAGTTGCTATTAATGAACATAGAATGAGTATAGAACCTGATGAACACATGCTTATAATTCCACACGTAAACAAACCGGGAATGATTGCAAAAGTTGCAACAGTTATTGGCAAAGATAATGTTAATATCAGCAGAATGCATGTAGCTAAAAGTATAAACGATAATCCATATTCTATTATGTTAATCAATACTGATAGTAAAGTAGAAAATGATACATTGAAAGAAATTGCAGAAATAGATGGAATCAATGGAGCAAAATATATACATTTAGAAGCATAAAAACAAAAAATATATAAAAAAGCCCATAATATTTAATATATCATGGGCTTTTTGTGTAATATAACTAAGCAATATCCCATTTACCACAGGTGCCACCCCAACGGGCAATAATTTTAGGTTTTTCATCATTTTGTAATGGTTTATCAGGGTCTTCTTCCGTAATAGTTATAATTTCACAATTATTTGAACAACCATTACATTGTCGAGTTTCTGAATGGAAAGTCATATCACCCACATGCTGACCTTTAAATTTTGTAGGCTGTTCTGAATATTGATGATTTTCCATAGCAAGAAGAGCAGCGCCTATAGCACCCATATTTTGATGATTTTCAGGTACAGTCACAGGTAAACCTAAAGCTTCCTCAAAAGCTTTAACCATACCTTTATTTGTTGCAACACCACCTTGGAATGTTACTGTTGGTAACAATTCTTTTCCAAGAGCAAGATTACTTAAATAATTTCTAACAAGAGCTTGGCAAAGTCCATACAGCAAATCTTCCTGAGGATAGCCGAGTTGTTGTTTATGAATTAAATCACTTTCTGCAAAAACACCACAACGTCCTGCAATTCTAGCCGGAGATTTAGATTTCAATGCAACATCTCCAAAATTTTCAATAGGAACATTTAATCTTGAAGCCTGCTGATCCAAAAAACTTCCTGTACCGGCTGCACAAACAGTATTCATTGCAAAATCTGTAACTATTCCATCTCTAATGATAATAATTTTGCTGTCTTGCCCTCCTATTTCAAGAATTGTTTGAACATCGGGGACGTAAGTACTTGCAGCAACTGCATGAGCAGTAATTTCATTTTTTATTATGTCTGCACCAACCAATGCACCTGCTAAATTTCTTCCACTACCTGTTGTTCCTACACCAAGAACATTATAATCTGTTTTAGCTTGTGCATATAAGCTTTTCATTCCTGTTTGGACAGCTTTAACTGGCTGCCCGGATGTCCTTATCATAAAACAATCTACAGGCTGTCCTTTTGTATCAACCATTGCAAGCTTTGTTGTTACAGAACCTACATCTATACCTAAATATACATCAGTCATTCTTTTGTCCTTTTTAAACAATTATATAATACAAAAAAAATACAATAATGTAAAAAAATGAAAAAATTTTACGAAATATTATCGAATGTATATTTTTTTCATAGAAACAAAAATTATATAATTATCATATATGGAAATAAGGTAAGTTTTGTATAGATTGTTTTTGTTTATATTTTCATATATTTATTAAAGTTTAATAATTTTATGCCGATTAATATTTTGATATAAAATCCTTAGTTTGATGTATAAATACTTATTTAATAAACGTTATAATAAATATTGGTAGTTATAAAGGAGTTTGTATGAAAATTTTAATTTCTAACGATGATGGTATCCATGCTGATGGAATTGCTGCTTTATCTAAAGAATTGTGTAAAAAGCACGAAGTTTATATTGTTGCTCCTGATAGAGAAAGAAGTGCGGCAGGTCATTCTTTAACATTACATACTCCTCTTCGTGTTGAAGAAATTGAACCTCGTTATGGTTCAAAAAGAAGCTGGACCACAAATGGTACTCCTGGAGATTGTGTTAAAATAGCTATTAATGCAATTTTAGATGATAATGAAAAACCTGATATAGTTATAACAGGTATAAATCATGGACCTAATTTGGGCTCTGATATACTATATTCAGGAACTGTAAGCTGTGCTATGGAAGGGGCTGTCATGGGTTATCCAAGTTTAGCTGTTTCTCTTTGTTCAATGGGTTATGATTTACATTCATTTGATTATACTGCCAAATTTGTTTCTAAATTTTTACCTAAAATAAAAGAAATTAAATTTCCTAAAAGAACTATATTAAATATAAATGTTCCAGGGGTTGCAGAAGAAGATATAAATGGAATTGCAATTACTACTCTTGGTACCAGAATGTTTACAGACGAATATGAAAAACGAGTAGATCCTAGAGGTAAAGCTTATTACTGGATGGCTGGCGAACTAATTAAAGAATCGAAAAATGATAAAACAGATATTAATGCAGTTCGTTGGAATAAAATTTCGATAACACCAATAACTTTTGATATGACTCATAAAAGCATTATTCCATCTCTTGAAAAAGCTTTTTGCAAAGATGGAAAATGTGATTGGTTGTAATAATTCAGACTTATTACAGAATATAGGTAACTGATTTTTTACATACTAGTTACCTATATTTTTTTAAATATTTTTTGAATATTTCTGAATAAAAAATTAATTTATGTCATAATTATTTTATGAAAAATTTAATTGATAAAGCATTTTATACACATAATCTTTCGTATGAAGAACTTATTTATTTAATTAAAGATGAGCAATTTAATGAATATCTTTATTCAAAAGCAGACGAAACAAGAAAAATTTTTGTTGGTGATGAAATTCATTTAAGAGGATTGATAGAATTTTCAAATATTTGCAAAAATAATTGCCAATATTGTGGTTTACAAAAAAATAATCACAAAATAGATAGGTATAAAATGTCAATTGATGAAATTTATCAGACAGCAAAACAAGCTGTTATAATGGGATATAAAACAATAGTATTGCAATCTGGAGAATCTGAAGTTTATTCAGTTGATGAATTATGTAAAATAATTAGAAAAATCAAATTACTTAATGTTGCAATTACACTTTCGATTGGGGAAAAAAATTCTGATGAATATAAAGAATTGAAAGAAGCAGGTGCTGATAGATTTTTACTAAGGATAGAAACAACAAGTCCAAAGCTATATAAAGCTCTTCATCCGAGTATGAGTTTATCAAAACGTATGGCTTGTTTACATTATTTAAAAAAAATTGGATTTGAAACTGGTACAGGAAATCTTATAGGGCTTCCCAATCAAACTGATGAAAGTATAGCTAACGATATATTATTTTTTAAAGAATTAGATGCTGATATGGTTGGACTTGGACCATTTATTCCTCATAATGATACACCACTTGGAAATTATAAGGGAGGAACATTTGAAAAAGCATTAAAAGTTATGGCTATTACAAGACTCTTAATGCCAAATATTAATATTCCTGCAACAACAGCAATGGAAACATTAAATCCAAACGGAAGAATTATTGCACTACAGTCTGGTGCTAATGTTGTAATGCCAAATGTCAATGAAACAAAATATCGCTCAAAATACGAAATATATCCAAATAAAATTTGTATAAATGATAACCCGGATAAATGTAGAAATTGTATTGAAGCAAAAATAAAATCAATAGGAAGAACAATATCTCAAACAAAAGGTTTTAGATTACATAAATAGTAAAATATTATTTTTGATGAATTCAAAAATGTTTTAAATGATAGCAAAGACGTTTTAATAACCTTAAAATACATTTTATTTTCGATACTTATATTGAAAAAGTTGCAAGTATAGCCG
Organism: bacterium; assembly: GCA_017406505.1. Classification (GTDB taxonomy): domain Bacteria; phylum Cyanobacteriota; class Vampirovibrionia; order Gastranaerophilales; family Gastranaerophilaceae; genus RUG841. The sequence continues at coordinate 1,543 of JAFQYI010000041.1, read as the reverse complement.
GAAAATCTGACATAAAAATTTTCAAATATTAACCCAAAGAAAACTTTTTTAATAAAATTCAAGATTTGTAATACAAATATCATTTATCTAACAAAATAATACAGTTTTGTCTGCTTAAAATAAAGAAAGAGGAATTTCATTTATAAATTTTCTCTTTCTTTATAAATTTAAACTTTTATGAAACCAATGATTTTTGTTTTCTTTTACTTACAAAACCATGATTTAAAGCATATAAAACTGCTTGAGTTCTATCATTTACCTGTAATTTTTGGAATATATTATTAACATGTGTTTTAACAGTTGTTTCACTAATATACAATAAATTTGCAACATCTTTATAATTATGACCTTGCGTCAGCATATCCAAAACTTCTTCCTCTCTATAGGTTAGTTCATCAAGATAACTTGGAATATCGACTTTTGTACTTTCTTTGAATGATTGTTGAAAATATTCGAAGAATCCTGTAACAAGTCCTTGTGGAAGATAAATTTTGCCTTGAACCACTTCATGAATAGCTCTAATTAATTGTGATGAAGCCATTGTTTTTAAAATATAAGATTTAGCTCCTAATTTCATAGCTCTAAAAATTAAATCAGAATCATCATATGCTGTTAATGCAATAATTTTAATATCTGTATTTACTTTTTTTATTTCTTGAATTGCAGTTAATCCATCTTTTTCAGGCATATTCATATCTGTAATTACAATTTCAGGCTGATATTTTTTAATAAGATTTAATGCTATATTTGCATTTGTAGCAGCAGCAACTACATCAATATCATTTTCTAAACTTATTAGTTCCTTTATACCCATTAAATGTTCATAATTATCATCAATTAAAAGAACTTTAGTCTTTGCATTAAATTCATTACAGTTAATCATTACATATACCCCTTTTTCCCTGTCACTTACATTAAAAGAATAATACTTTGACTGTATATTTACATCAGTACGCATATCGAATTTAATGCATTTGGGCTAAATAAAAATATCTAAATCTTAGGGTTGATATTTCTGTTTTTCATAATTCAAATACAAATAAATTGATTATTTATAATATTTTTTGTATAAATAATTACATCAACGATTTTGGATTTTATATATTCCTTTTTCCAATCCAAATAATAATTGTTCTAAATAATTCCAATATGAAACTTGGATATTTCTATCATTTGCTGTTTTTTGTATTAGATTTAATAATTCATTAATATTTGCAGGAATTTGATTTGGTTTATCTTTTAAAAAATTTGTTTCAAAATCTATTGCTATAGTTTTAACTCCAATATCTGTACATATATCAAACCATTTTAGTATTTCTTCTTTATTATTATTTATTTCAGGAATAATTATATATTTCGATTCAAATAGGCAATTGCCTTCTTTGGCAGCATCAGAATATTTTTTCATATTATCTAACACATTTTTAAAACTGTTTACTTGTTTGATTTTTTTATATGTTTCTTCACAGCCACTATCAATAGATATTATTACATGAGCTTTACCTTCTTTTAAAAGGGTATCTATTATTGGCACATATTTAAT
>JAFQYI010000040.1 GCA_017406505.1 bacterium | reverse complement strand
TATTTTTTAAATTTCCTGTTTTTATTTTTTTTGTGTTTAATAAAAGATTGTCTTGAGTAATATTATACAAATCTATCTCGATTTCATTATTTGTACGTTTGAGAGAATGAACTATCGGTTCCGAAAAATCAAGACTTAAAGTATCTATTGTATTTCTATATTCATTTTTTGTTTTAACATTCGCAGATAGCATTTTTGATGTATTTGCATATAATTTTATTCCTTTCATTCTATCTTCTCTAACAATGAGAATGTTTTGCAAATCACTTGAATAAACGGCTTTATATTTATCTGCATCCGGAGATGTAATAACAACCCTTATTTTTGTTGGTTCAAATTGACCTATTTTGGCAGTTTCATTTTCACTTAGTTTAAACGATTGAGTTCTTATTCTGGCTGTACTTACTGCATTTGGAATATCAAAAACTACTCTTGATGGATTTGACAAGTAAAATACTTTTTCAAGATTTACAATTCCTGTTCCTGCTAATAAAAGTGATTGTTGTTTTACAAAAGCATTTGACAAAAAATATCTTGAACGTAATTTTGATTCTTTAATTGGAGGATTTATCCTGACAGGTTCATTTTGTAATGTTACCATTGATGAAGATAATGATTTTCCCGGTTCAGCAGGGGCAAGTATTATCGAATCTTCTGTTTTTGAAAGCGTTTCTGATTCAGTTACCTGAACTTTTTCAAAATAATCATACGCACTTGATTTTACTTCTCTATATATCGGAGTTAAATAATCTTGAGATGGTTTATATTTTTCTAATTTTATAATTATATTACCCCCTAAAGACATTACTTGAATATTTTCGGGTTGTAATTTATTTGTATAAGTCATTACTATACGAACAGTATTGGGAGATGTTGAAAACTGAGATATTTTTAAATTTGTTAATTTCCCATTTTTAAAATCGAATGAACTTTGTTTTTTTGTTAATACTGCATTATCTATATCTAAGAAAATTCTATTCGGATTTGATAGGAAACCTTTTTTTATTTGTATATCATTACCGGAACTGTTTGTCGCAATAAAAATTATACTGTCTGAACTATCAAATGTTATATCGTTAATTTTCAAAACGTCTGCAAAAACATTTTGAAAACCTATTAATATAAAAATTATAAATATTTTTATAAATTTTAGCATCATGATTAGATGATACCCCAATTATATAAAATTTCAATTTTGTTAAATAATGAAACACAAAAGGAAATAACTTTTACAAAGTTATCCCATGAAACATATTTATAATATATTTTATAAACTAAAAAACACTTCCTAAAAAATATAACAATAAAAGGGTTTTTGATTTAGCCTTTCATATTAAAAGAATGTCTTTCTTGACCTTGTCTCATTGTAACACCCAAAGAATATGCAAATCTATTGCACTTATTGATTTCTTCTTGAACAGTACCATCAATTACATCATCAGCTGTTTCAAAGAAATCAACTACAGGTTCCCATAAACCACTTACGGCCTTTACAGCAGTATCTTGTACTTGCTGTAATGTTCTTGTAGGCACATGAACATTAAGTCCAAAAGGTCTATTAAACAGATTTGAATTATTTTCTAACATTTAAAATCCTTCATTACCTACATATTATGTATCGACATTTTCTTATAAAACTTTAGCATAATGTAAAGATATATTAACGGTTAAAAAGATGATTTTTTTAATTGATAAATATTATCTATATTTGATATAATAACAAAATAATGAATATCAACCTTCATAACAAATTAAATAAAGAAATTTTAGATATATTAGATAAATGTATTCAAGCTGCAAATATTTCCAATATACATATTTATCTTGTAGGAGGTATAGTTAGGGATATATTATTATCGCGACCTATAAAAGACATAGATATTACCATCGTTGGAAATGTTGCTGATTTTATTTATGTTTTAAAATCTGTTGCAGATGTTGCTGATGTACAATTTATAAAAAATCTTCCAACAGCAAAAGTGAAATTTAGCAACAATATTTCTATTGATTTTGCTTCTACCAGAAAAGAGATATATAAAAATTTTGGAGATTTACCAACAATTACAGAAACAGGTTGTAATCTTGAATATGACATACAAAGAAGAGATTTTACAATTAATACACTTATAATTTCTTTAAATAAAGAAAACCTTTTTGAGGTTATAGATTTCACAAACGGATTACAAGATTTACAAAATAAAAAACTTAGAATATTACACGACAAATCATTTTATGATGACCCATCAAGAATAATTAGAGGACTAAAGTTTGCTGAGCGTTTAAATTTTGAAATAGAAAAGCACACTCTATCACTACAAAAAGAATATTTAGAAAATCCACTACAAAATATTCCTCTTGAAAGGGTAAAAAAAGAAATTAAGGATTTATTTTTGTTAAATAAATCGTCTTGTTTTGATAATTTTATTAAATACAAAATATACAAATTATTTGTTTCAAAATACAATTTTAATTTAAACGGCGAAAAAATAAAAAATATAGTAAAAATTTTCAATATTTCTAGAGAAGATTGTTGGCTTTTATATTTTTTACCATTGTTTCAAGTTGAAAATCCTCCTGAAAAATTGAATTTAACTGTAAGAGAGAAAAAAATTATAAAAGATTTACAATATTATAGAGGATTTTCTCAAATAAAAAATGATAAATTTTCTGTATATGAATTTTTTAAAGATAAAGATTATTTATCTGTAATATTTTTTGGCATGGTATATAATTTGGATATAGCAAGAGAATATTTTAATATTAAAAACGTTAAAATTAATGTAACCGGGCAAGATATAATTCAACTTGGAATTCCACAGGGTAAAATATATTCAGAAATCAGAAAATATATTTTAAAAGAAAAGTTGAATAATAATAATTTAAAAACAAAAGAGGAAGAAATAGAATTTATCAAACAGCTATTACAGGAAAGAAAAACATTGGAATAATTATGAACAATACATATCAAGAAACAGATGAAACAACAAATATTTTTAAAGAAGAATCCGAACAAATTCTAAGAGATTTTGCTATTCAATTAGATTTATTTACAAAAACAAAAGATATAAATATAGTTACAAAATTAATGCGAGATGCTCATTCTGTAAAGGGTTCTGCCGGTATTGCAGGATTTATAAATATTCAAAACAAAGCTCATAAAATTGAAGATATTTTAACATTAATAAAAAAAGAATATGAAACAAATGACTTTAATGAAAGTAGAGCTCAAATTGGGGAAATACAAAATTTAATTGTTGAAATTGCTCATGAATTTAAAGAACCTATTATTAAGAAGGGAGATATAACAAACGAAAAATTTTATAATACAGTATTAAAAAAAATTTCATCACTTAAATCAGATATTTCAGTTGCTAACGAATTAGCACAACAAATGCAAAAAATATCAGAACAAAAGAATGATATTTCAGATATAGCAAACATCTTATATAAGATATTTTCAAAAATTAAAAGAACTCAAGATATTAATTCTAATATTATAAATACAATATCAGGAGCTTTGAAAATAATAAAAAAAGTAATTATAGATAAAAATCCGATAGCAAAAGAGGAATTATTTTTTATTCAACAAAGGTTATCAATAGTAGAGCAAATGTTTGTGTCTTCAAAAAATAATATTAATACAAAGCCAAAAGAAAAACTAAAAGAAACATCTTCTGATATTATGCCGGACATATTCAAAATATTAGGTCAAGAATCAATTAAAACTCTTAGAATAGAAACAACAAAATTAGATAAGTTATATGAAAATGTAATAAATTTGGAAAATATTGCAGAGAAAAAACAGAATTATAATGATTCTATAAAAAATTTAATGGATACATTGTCATCAAAAATATTTGAAATTGAAAAAATAAGTTCGAAAATCAAAAATATAGAAATAAAAAATAAACAAAATAAAACGATTATGAATAGTTTTTCTAAAGAAATAAAATGTTTAGAAAATAGTATAAAAAATATTCAAAATGAATTTTTTGAATATGAAAAGATTCAAAAAGACAATGAGGAAAATGCAAAAGAATTTGATGAATGCATACAACAAGTACAAGATACAGTAAAAAAGATAAGGATTTTACCGATAGGAGTCATATTGCACATGTTTCCGAGAATGGTAAGAGATATAGCAAAATCATTAAATAAAGAAATTACAATGGAGATAAAAGGAAGTGAAACAGGAGTTGATAAAAAAATTATAGAAGAAATAAAAATGCCATTAATCCATTTATTAAGGAATGCAGTTGATCATGGTATAGAAATGCCCGAAGAAAGAAAAAAACTAGGAAAGCCGAATTATGGAAAAATAAGTATTTCAGCAAAAAATCAAGGTGAGAAATTTATTATAAGCATAAAAGATGATGGTTGTGGAATTAATTTTGACAAGATAAAGGAGAAAGCATTAAAAGAAAAATTATTATGTTCACAAGAGATAAAGAAATATAAACGACAAGATTTTTTAAATATTTTATTTAAGCCTGGTTTTTCTACAGAGGACAAGGTAACAGAATTATCCGGAAGAGGCATAGGATTAGATATAGTTTACACACAAATAATGGCCTTAAATGGTCAAGTAAAAATTAGTACAACAAAAGGAAAAGGGACAGAAATTATTCTTACGGTACCATCAGGGTATTATACGGAAAAAAATAATGAAAAAATCAAAAGAGTAAGGAATATCTTGTTTGTAGATGATTCACGAACAACATTAACGCATTTTTCAAAAATTTTAAATAAAGCAGGATATAACGTATGCACAAAAAACAATGCCAGAGATGGATTAAAGGAGCTTAAAAAAGGTTGTTATGACATATTAATAAGTGATGTAGAAATGCCTGAAATTAATGGAGTTGAATTTATTTCTCAAATAAGACAAGATAAAGATAAAAAAATACAAGAGATACCGGTAATTATATTATCAATGTTAGAAAAAGAAAAAGCAGAAAAATTGTTTAAAAATATTAATATTAGCCAAATTATCAACAAGTCAGAAATAAAAGAAGATAGCTTGTTATCAATTTTAAAAACTATTTTATGTTAATATTTTATTTTTTTGAAAAGAGTAAACCAGCTTCAAACAAAATATAAGTCGGAAGAAATAAAAACAGCTGACTAACGATGTCCGGAGGTGTTAATAATGCAGCAAAAACAAGGAGTATAACTATCACATAAGGTCGTTTAGACTTTATTGATTCATAAGATATTATATTGAATTTTATCAAAAAATGAGTAACCAATGGCACTTGAAACATTAAACCAAAAGTTAAAGCAAGACCTATAGAAAGATTAATAACATTTGAAATTCCAAATACAGCTTTCATAATATAAATATTCATCATTAGTAGTATATTTGAAAGCAATATTATAATTTTCTATTGCCTTTGAATAATTTTGTTTTTGTAAATAAGAAAAGCCAATATATTTGTAGTAATTACCTATAACAGTTTTAGAAACATATTTTTCATATTTATCAAGACCAATATAACATAATTTGATTTTTTTACTTGTAGGATAATGAGTGATTAAAGTAAAGGACTTCACCACTGACATGACTGAAAAATCAAAATCAAAGTCTATTCAAGGAGTTTTAAATACCAAAATTTCGCTTGTTTAGGGTGTAGCCTAACAAGTGATATAACTTAATCAATTTTGATTAAGTGGTAATATTTAAAACTCCCAAGATAAAATGTAGACTACTCTCATAAATATCAGCTTTCCTACCTTTAAAAAGGTTTATAGCTCTATATGTTTATTATCTTGTTGAGTTGGTGATGTCTTTTTTCATCATCCTCTTACAACAGAACCTATTACTAGGGTACTCGCGACATCAAGGTTCAATAGTCGGGACGTTACATATTTATACACCGAACGCCAAAGGGTTAATTGTAGTCATACAATACCATGATATATAATTTTTCAAAGACCGTCAAGGAAAAATTGTTTTCTTGTATGAAATATGAATTTTTGTTAATAAATTTTTTGTTTCTCAGAAAACACTACTTTTCTCTCGCTCTAAAAATAATTTTTTCATATCTTTAAGAGACTATTTTTATATGCAGTTCTTTGTATTCATGAACAAAATTTTAACTTTATTATTTCCTATACTTTTATACATAGTATAAAAGTATATACATTTTTATTTTTCATTTTCCCCGAAAGTCAAAATTTTAAATTGTTTATTTACTTCTTGTTTTATCAAATCTTCTAAAAAAAGTAATTTTGCATGATTTGGGTCGATTTTTATATATCTTTCCAATAAAGGCACATTGATTTCAAAAGATTCAAGTCTTAATTTTAAATCTCTTAGTTCATCAAAATTATATTTCTTTTTTATATCAAATTTTGGATTGGTTTCTTTGATAATTTTTAAAATATGGTTTTTGGATATTTTTATGAACTTTTCTTCTTCCATTTTAATAAAATTTTCTCTTTCAGCCTGAGTAAATTTTTTGGGAGCAGGAGAAAATACTGCCAACAATATAAGAATTATGAGAAATATAATTATTGCTATTATTGAAAAACCAATAATGAAAGTCCATTTAATAACCCATCCAAAAAATAAAAGTATCGCAGCTATTGTAAAAGAAATTATAATTATTTCCATATCAGTTTTATATACTTTTATCCCAATATAAGTCCGACAATTATAAATATTATTGCATTGATTATCCAATTTAATTCTTTCATTTTTAATTCCTCCTTATAATGCTATTCTAAACAGTTACTTATTTTTAAAATAACATGACAGTATGTCATATACGGATATAGTTTTTGCACAGTTTTTTATTTTAGTTATTACATAACGAGAAAAAATTGCAAGACTCTGCTACTGAATAACTAAGAAGTTCTTTAATTGTATTTCTTTCAATATTGATACCATATTCAGGGGCTGTTTTTTTATTATTCCAATAGTCATGATTTTTAAATGGGCTATTTTCTTTTGGTTTAACAAAAACTTCAACAGGAATTTTTAATATATAAACTTTTTCTAAATAATAAAGAACAAAAAATAAGTAATTGTATTCATTTAATTCAAAATTATGTTTTTTTACCCAAGCATAATTTCCTCTTGCTTTTGGATTATAGCGATAACCCATTATTTTTATTATATAGTTTAAATTATTTTTTGAAATTTTATATTTAGTTTTTGAATTATTGCCTAAAATTTTTATTAGGTCGTATCCTTCATTTTCTAAATATTCATTTACTAAATTTTCATTATTTTTTATTAATTCTCCTTTTGATAAAGATGAAATATTATTCATTAAACCTCCTTTTTACAAAATTCTTTAATAAGACACTTTGAACATTTAGGATTTTTTGTGCACACTTCCCCATAGCCTTTTGCACAATAATTCCAGAGCAAATAATCAATTTTTATTTGACTTATTCCAGTTTGTTCGGATATTTGATTACATTTTTCTATAATTACATAGTCTGATTTTGAAGAAACAAAATTTAACCTATCGGGTGCAAGTATTCTTTTCAAATGCACATCAGGTTTAACTAAATCTATGCCCATATTTCGTAAGTATTCGCAAACAAGAGCAACACCTGAAAACTTCAATTTATAGGTACTATTAGTATCGGCAAGCAATTTGACAGTCTTTAAAGGTGAATGATAGGTTATAAATTTTTCAATACTGCTAAAATCTTTTTCAATCCTTTCAAATGTTTCAATATTTGTTTTTAATGAATACATCTGATTTTTGGTTGTATATGGGTTATTGCACTTTATTTCGGTTATTTCAGATATTAATTTGTCTGCTGATTTTAGTTTTAATTTGTCTTTATTAAAATGGCAGAAAATACTATCAATATTTAGCAAATTGCTCTTAATTTTCTTCCAAGATACCAATGCACTTAACTGAGCATATATAAAACCTTGTAAATGTTCACTAAAACTAAATATTTTACCATTTTTTCTGTTTTCTAATGCTTGTATAATACTATTATCAATATCCTCAACCTTATTTTTTAGGTATTCTTCAAGGATATTGAATATTTTATAATAATTATTATTTTCTTTAGAATTTATAACCATAACATTTTTTATTGTTGTTGCAAACAATACCTTTCTAAATTAAGTATTATTTATGTGGTTATAATATCACAGATTAGCTAAATTTGGTATTGTATTTTTCTGCTTTGCTAAAAAATAATTATATATAAGGTTATTTGGTTATTATTTGTACGGTATTTTTGAATAAGTAATAGGAAATAATAACCATGTTTCTTTATGATGACAAAGAATTTTTAGGAAAAAAAATAAAACAATTACGGATAAATGCAAAATTATCACAAGCAGAATTATCCGAAAGAATAGGTATGACTGAAAAGAATTTAAGTAATATTGAACGAGGTTTGCAAATTCCAGCTCTTAATAGTTTTCTAAAAATACTTGATATTCTTAATGTATCTTTATCGGAATTTGGCATATCAACAGAAAAAACGAAAAATGAAACTCGTGATGAACTAATAAAAGAAATTTATCTTGCAAATACAAATGAAATAGAAGCATATTTGCAGATTATTAAAACGATAAAAAATATTAAATAGAGGTATTTTTATTACCTCAATACCCTAAAACATTTCATCATTAGCCCGAGAATGCTCTCATTCTTAAAATTTTTGGCAAGGGTTTTTCAGACCGAGAAAAATTCTACAGTAGAAAACTTATTTCCGCCACCACGAAACTTCAAATCACAATGAGAGGGGCTATACGGGGTATTTTTATAAAATTAAAATATACGCTTACTTTTTTATATCTTATAATAAAATTAGCAAACCTTTAACCTGCTTATATCTTGGTAGCTCGTCGGCTCATAAGCCTTATTTATAATTGGTTTCTGTGATTGGTATAATAAGTGTTAATGGTATTTATAAAATACAAAATATAGATTACTAAAAAACAACATTTTATTATTTTTTTTATCCCCGACCTACATATTATATTTTACAGTATTTATACCCCGAGTTTTGTATTTATAATTTCATAAACAACCATAATGACAAATATACCTACAATAATTGTAGGTATAATATAAAAATTTACTCTTTTTTTAAAGGGGTTGATTTTTTGTTTTTAGCAGTTAATAATGTATTTGTAAGAGTTATCGCGGGGTAGAGCAGCCTGGTAGCTCGTCGGGCTCATAACCCGGAGGTCGTTGGTTCAAATCCAGCCCCCGCAACCATTTGATATAAGTGGCTTTTGGCGAAATGTTAAAAGTCACTTTTTTAGTAAATACAACACATTTTACAACACAATAAAATTATAATTTAGACCACCATTTGCGTATAAATCGACACTTGGTGATTTTTAGTGTTTTATCGCTCTGCGTTTAGGTTTGAGGTAGGTCGGAAGTGTCGAAAAAAAAGCATTTCAAAAGTCCGATTTGGCAGGAAAGTGTCGATTAAAGTCAGTACCTCTGCCATTTGGTTCAACCCCAATTATAG
>JAFQYI010000039.1 GCA_017406505.1 bacterium | reverse complement strand
TATTTTCGAGCATTAAGAGGAACCTTTGATATTCCGGAAGTTGTTGCAGATGAAGAATTTCGAAAACATGCCGAAAATATTTCAAGTGAACAACTATACGAACAATTAAAAAAATTAGATTCACATATTGCTCAAAAAATCCACCCTAATAATAAAGTAAAAATTATCAGAGCCATAGAAATTTTCAATGCAAAGGTTGAACTATGTTCTAAAGATTGTCCTTATGAAATTTTATGGATTGGATTAAATTCTGACGATAGAGAATTTTTATATAGTAAATCTGAAAAGAGAGTTGATAAAATGTTTGAAAATGGTTTACTTGAAGAAGCAGAAATGCTTTTTAACAAATATGGAAAAAATTCTATATTAATGAATACAATAGGCATAAAAGAATTGTATAATGTTATTTTTAATAATGAAAATATTGATTTTGCAAAAAATGAGATAAAAAAGAATACAAGACATTATATAAAAAGACAAATATCATGGTTTAAAAATGAAAGAGATATTAGCTGGATTAATATAGAAAAAAATAAATATTATGAAAATGAGGCATATAAAATGATTGAAAAATTTTGTAAACATTAAGAAATTTTTACATTCTTTTATTTTACATTTATAAAATTTATACTTTTTATGTAAGGAAAATATAGTGAATAAATTAAAAGAAAAATTTAAAATAAACATCAAAACCATAATTCAAAGAATAATTTTTTTATTTATAGGAGCAGCAATAGCAGCATTTTCTCTTGAATGTTTTTTAATACCTAACAAGATTGTTGATGGTGGAATTATTGGTATATCAATGATGACGGCATATAAAACTAATTTTCCATTAGGTTTAATAATTGTAGTATTCAATTTGCCTTTTATTTTAATGGCATTGAAAAAGCTTGGAAAGCAGTTTGTATTTTATACATTTATTGCGACCATTTTTTTGGCAGTCGCAACAGTTTTTGTGCCTGAAGTATTGAATCACAGAGCGTTACATAATCCTTTTCTGGCGTGTGTTTTTGGTGGTGTAATATTGGGAATTGGAGTTGGAACAATATTAAGAAATCATGGTTCAACTGACGGTACAGAAATGGTTGCAGTTACTTTTTCTAAAAAAACACCGTTTTCTGTTGGTGAAATTATAATGTTTTTTAATTTATTTATATTTTTTGCAGCAGGAATTGTGTACAAAAGTTGGGAAAGTGCTCTTTATTCCGTATTAACATATTATATAACATATAAAGTTATTGACATTGTTTTAGAAGGTTTAAACGAATCGAAGTCTATTTTTATTATTTCTGATGAAGCAGAAAAAGTTGGAAAAGCTATAATGTCTGCAATGGATACAAGCGTTACTTATATTGATGCAGAAGGTGGTTATTCAGGGAGGAAAAAAAGAATTATTTATTGTGTTATTTCAAGATTGGAAATTACAAAAATTAAATCATTAACAAAAGATATAGACCCTACTGCATTTATTGCAATAGAAAATGTTCATGAAGTTGAAGGTATTAGAATCAAAAAGAAACATTTTTAATTTTATTTACCAAATATAAATATGTAGTAAATAGAATTTTTCGAAATTATACCCCGGTGCGAAAATTACGGTATTTTTTGGAATTGACAAAACAGATATGTAGTATTAAAATCAGAAACTTTTATAAAAATAATTGATAACGTAACCAAATTATTAATTATTTCAACATGATAGATTTTCCTTGTTTGGCAGATTTTAAAATAATTCTTGATTGTTTAGGAGATATATTCATAATATTCCCTCGCATTTTTTTAAATTTAGCAGTTTTATGATTGAAATTTTCTATATTATAAGAAATTAAACTAATTCTTGGAACTTCAACAAGATATTTTGGCATTTGAGGATTAAAATTTTCCTTAATATTTTGAATATATGCATAATGCCCATCTACGTCTTGATATAAATTTATATTAACAGACCTAAATGAACATTCATTAAAACGAATAGTTTTTAGTAAATATGGAATAACCGGTATTTCAAACACAGCAAGACGAGATTTCATAAATAAATCTCTTTTTTTATTCAAATTTGCATTTGGAAAATAAACTTTAACATCTTTAAATCTTACGCCAACATCTAATGATGGAGTCGTATAAAAAACAGATGTCTTATAATCAATTTTAAAACCTATTTTAGGTTCTAAAAAAGAGCATACTTTTTCTTGTGTAACTGTTGCGTTTAAATAAGCAGGAACACCATATAACCAACTAAAATAACAAATTGATAAAATAAAAAAGATTGCTAACAAAAGACCATATTTATGAAATAGGGATTTCTTTTTCTTATGCCTTACAATTTTTTTTAATTTTTTCTTTTTTACAACCTGTTTTTCCATAAAAAATCATTTTCAAAAATTTATTAAATATCATTCTAATAATATAATAAAAAAAGAAAAAATACAAATATAATAAAAAGGCTCTATTAAAATAGAGCCTTTTTCAATAATTAGCGATTACGATACATTAACACTTGCCGGATTTTTACCTTTTTTGTTGTTTGGATCTTCTTCAGAAGTTTCAATTTCCGGTTCTTCCTCAACAGGTTCTTCTTCCGGTTCTTCTTCTTGAGGTTTATCAACTTGAATATTGGCTTCTGTTGCATCTTCTGCTGAATCTAAAATGTCATCTGAATTTTCTAAAGCAAATCCAACTTCAGAATCCATCAAATTATTAGAAGCTGTAACTTCAGCCAGAATATCTTCTGTATATAACTGTCTGTCTTCAGGTTTTACCATTAATTGTGAAATAATATCACTTGCTGCATTACCTAATGTAGTAAAGAATGTTTTTACGGCACCAAACAATTTTTGCAATGTAGACATTTCTTCAAATGTTTCATCACCTTTGATTTCTCGTCCATCTATAAGAGTAAGGTTAAAATGTCCAAATGTACCAACATTGCCGTCATTATCAGTAGATTGAGTTAAATTTGCAAGGTCAATTGATTTAACTTTTGATAAATCAAAATCTTTTGAAGTATCATTTAACGCAAGTGTTCCATCATCATTTTTAGCAACAAGTCGTATTCCTGCTTTTTGCAATTCTTCACTTGTTAAAGAACTTAAATCATCATCACTGTTAAGACCTTTTAATGCTGCAAATAGGTTGTCTTTACTGTCATTGATACCTAAAATATCGTTTGTATCCCATTTCCCGTCTTTGTTATCCAAAATCATGGTGTATTCAACACCATCTATATTAATAACATAAGGGTCGCAGGAAGATCTTCCTGATGATGATAATGAAGTATCTACTTTTGGTTCAGTTTTTACATTAACTTTTTTAACTGCAGATTCAAAATCAGCTTTATCTACACCATTAATTTTATTAACTGTTATACCATTAAAGCCATTTTCTTTATCTTCTGCAACATTTCCATAATCAGCAGCATTAGCATTATCTTGTTCTTGACCTGCAATCAAATTTTTGATAATAGCAGCACAATCGGCATCGGAGAGTGTAACACCATCATTTGCCATACCTTGCATAGTGGCTTTTAATGTTTTGCCTTCATCTGTTGCAAAATATTCTGTCATTTCTGCATTTGTCATATTGGCAAATTTTTGCATATCAGCAGCACTAATACCATTAGAGCCATCACCTGTTTCTACAGGACCACCTTCTCCAAGTTGATTAATTACAATTTTGCCATCAGTTTGAACATAAACATTAGCCATATCTGCATCACTCATTGTTAGGAATGCTCCCCAACGAGTTGCTAATGAATCCATGCGACGAGCAATATCGTCGTATAATCCACTTAAATTTGCTATTTCACTACTCAAGTCTTCAAGAATACCTTGAATACCTTCAATATTTCGAAGTTCTGTTTTTGTATCACCGACTTGTATATCACCTAATTGCTTTTTTGCTTCTTCTTTTGTTATTGTGCCATTTTTTGCATTTTCATAAATTTGTTTTACTTGTTTATCAACATCATTGGCAATCTCTTCAGAAACACCTTCTAAATCACTTAAAGCTTTTTTTAAGTTTTCTTGTTGTTCTTCAATTTTTCCTTTAGTTTCATCAATTTTATCAGCAGTATCGCCAAGATTTTCTTTATCTTCATTATATGAAGTTTGTGCTGCTTTGATTAAATCTTTTAATTCAGCCGTTTTTTCAGCATCAATATTTATATCAGCCGGCATTGTGATATCATTTTTTGTTGCAGTATCTGTTTTTGTTTTTGTTGCATCTGTTGCTGTAGCAGCATCTGTTTCTTCTAATGCACCAGCATCTGCAATTATATCTCCATTATCATCTAATTCAATGCCTGCATCACTATATGCTTGTGTTATTTCTGCGATTTCAGCATCTGTCAATTGAGCTTTTTCGTCTGCTTGCAATCCATCGTTTAAGTCAATTTTCTTTTCTGTTATTGTTGCCTGCGTGGCTACACTTAATTTCGTTATATCTATAGCCATTTTACCCTCCTAAATACAATTACACTTCTAAAGCATTAACTATTGCATTTTCAAACTTATCAAACATTTCAAAAAGTTCTAAGTTAAGTACAACTTCGTTAATTACTTCATTCATTGTCATAAAATTTATCCTTTCACCAAATTATTCCCTGTACTTTTTATATCGGATTAAAGCTATCAAAACTTAAACTTTACATT
>JAFQYI010000038.1 GCA_017406505.1 bacterium | reverse complement strand
GTTTTAATTTTGAAGTTGGTAGTTTCAATTTTGAACCCGGTAAAAATTTTTTTCAAACTTGGTAGCAGATTTTTTTTATTTAAAATTTTCTATTCATTTAATATAGGAATATTTTTCATTTAGTTTAAAAAAATTTGCATTGCAGGATATGAAATTATGATGTCAGAAAATACTCAATGTATCGCAAGTGCTTTAAGAAATTCAATTTTAAATCTTGGCAGAATTCCTAAAATTGTTTATCAAGATAACGGCAAAGCATTTAGAGCAAAATATTTTCAACATTGTAATTTTGATGAAGCAGGGTTTAACGGTGTTTATGCAAACTTAGGAATTAAATCTGTTTTTGCAAAAGTCAGAAATGCAAAGGCAAAAGTTATTGAAAGATTTTTTCTTGAATTTCAAGAAGAATTTGAAAAAATGATACCTTCATATATTGGAACATCAATTGAAGAAAAACCTGCAAGACTTATGAGAGGGGAAAGTTTACACAAAGCTCATTATATGAAAACAACAGGCGGTCAAATTCCGACAGTTCAACAAGTTTCTGAATGTCTGAATTATTGGTTGAAATATCATAATTCAAAACCCTGTCCTCATGTGGAAAATATGACAATTCAAGAATGTTTAAACACAGTTCAAAAGGAAGATATAAATAAATCAAATATAATTGGAAAACTAAAACGGTGAGTTTCTCTTATGAGTAGCACAAAATATATAGCACTTATTGACTGTGATAATTTCTTTTGCAGTTGTGAAAGAAAATTAAACCCGGAATTAAATAATAAACCTCTTTGTGTTGTTTCATCAGAGAGGGGCTGTGTTATTGCTCGTTCCAAAGAAGCAAAACAAATGGGAATCAAAATGGGTGATCCATTATTTAAGGCCGTTGAAGAACACCCTTCTTGTATTTATATGGTGGCAAATCATTATAATTATTTGAATATATCAAAACAAATTATGTCTATTTTGAAAAGTTTAAGTCCGAATGTTGAAATATATTCTATTGATGAAGCCTTTGTTGATGTTACAGGTCTTGTAAAAGTTTATAAAAAGAATTATTACACTATGGCAAAATATATTCAGGATCGTATTAAAAAAGAAGTAAATATGCCTGTTTCTATCGGAATCAGCCGTTCAAAAACTCTTTCAAAGTTGGCTTCTGACAGAGCTAAAACGACACAGGACCGCATTATTTTATTGGGAAAGAGTAAAATTAAATCATATTTAAAAGATGTTGATATTTCTGAAATATGGGGTTTTGGTGGCAGATTAACAATAAGACTTCAACAATTCGGAATAAGGAAAAATGTAAATGTAATCCCTGTATCATATATATAAAGTTACCAATAAACTCTTTGTTCTTTTTTAAGTCCGGAAGTGTACTCTATGAGAATTTTATAGGCTCTGTCGTACTGTTCTTTGTAACCCAAGTCCTTAAAATTGTTATTTAATAAGGTTGAACTTGCCAAACTGCCGTATTCAATTTCTTCTATTGCCATAGCATTACCTTTCTTTATATATTATTGTAATTTATGTCAATCTTTGTTATAATACAGATATAGATTGTTATTGTTGAGGTGAAAAATGAATATATCTTTAACTCCTGCATTGGAAAAATATGTCCAAGACAAAGTTGCTCAAGGTTTATATAATTCTGCAAGTGAGGTTATAAGAGAAGCCATTAGGTTGTTAATATCTAAAGAAACTGTTTCAAAAGAAAGATTAGATATGCTTAACCGTGATATTGAAATAGGGCTTAATGATATGAAAAACGGTAATTACAAGGATGGACATAAAGTAATGAAAGATTTAATTTCAAGATATGAATAATTTGCAACTTGTAATTGAAAATGCGGCTGAAACAGATATGCTTGCGATAGCCAAATATATAGCACAAGACAATAAAACTGCCGCAGCAAATATTCTTAAAACATTCTATGAAACATATAATAATCTGACGGCTTATCCGGAATTAGGATTGTCAAAACCATATTTTACCGATAAAGATGTTCGTTTTTATACAGTAAAAAGACATTATTTGATAGTTTATTCGATTACTGATACGGAAATCCATATTGTAAGAATTTTATGAATAATTGTAAAAGCTTCAAACCTTCAATAGATAATAATTCAAAAATTCTTATTTTAGGTTCAATGCCCGGAGTAAAATCTTTGGAAGAACAACAATATTATGCACATTCGCAGAACAGGTTTTGGAAAAATATGGGAAATATTTGTAATGAACCTAAATTACCGGAATTTGATTATGACTTAAAATTAAAAATACTTTTGAAAAATAACATTGCACTATGGGATACAATAAAATCTTGTAAAAGAAAAGGCAGTCTTGATTCTGATATTCAAAACGAAACACCTAATGACATAAGAAAACTCTTGAAAAAATACCCAAATATTAAAACAATTTGCTTAAACGGGAATAAATCATATACCACATTTAAAAAATATTTTCCGGATTTGCTGGAGAAATATTCTTGCCATAAAATGCCATCAACCAGTCCTGCTAATGCAAAATATAGCTTGGATATTCTCATTCGAGAATGGGCTAAAATTGTAGCAAAATAATAAAATACTTAGTTCCAAAATAAATTAATTTCATATACTTTTGGAACTGTATTTCCATATGTTTTAAAAACAGGTTGTGTTGAAATGATACAAAAGTGCTTGATTATTACCTTAAACACTTGAAAGGTGCTTAAAACAGATTTAAATTGTGTATGACAACTGAATAGAATATTTAATTAACTTACTGAGTGTCGCAGATTTTAATACAAAGTATAACAGTTTTGACATGAAAAGTGAGAGAAATTAAATAAATAGTACCTATAATTAAATAATAACAATAATTACTGTACATTATCAGAGACTATAAATTATCTGTTAGTCTAAGAATACTAACCAGAGAAGTTTGAGAGAATTTTCAATTTATAAGTATTTTGAGGGAAAAAATCCAAAACTTACTGATACAAATTCCAAAACTCTCTGATAATTTATTCTCAAAATATCTAATACTTTTTTGATAAGCTTTGTGATCTTTTGTGTTCATTTATTAAAACATAAAAAAATTTTTTTTGAATATATTAAAGATACTTGTCCAGATATTAAAATTGGAATGTATATTGGTACAACGGCAGAAGATGATACTGATATTACTGATTTTAAATCGAGTTGCTACTTTGTCTAGTTTTTAGATTCAGTTCATATCGTTCATTTTATTAATAACAATGAACAAAAAATATATAAGCAATTTTTACATAAAAAATGTTTTAATATAAGTAGGATATTTTGTCATATGAGGATAATATTTGAATATGGTCGATAAATTTTGTGGCTTGTCCGGAAACTTAAAATCTAAATTTTTCATATTAGAACATAAACGAAGAATCTCTATTGATTTATCTGATGGGCTGCAATTAAAAGAAGCAAATGTAGCCAAATTAAGTAAATCTGAAATTCAGGAAATTCAAGCAGCAGGATATCAAGTTGATGACGAAGTATTACTTGATGCAGATTCTCAATACGATGAAGATATAGAAATAGATTTAGAATCAGTTGGTTTAAAAGAAGAAGATTCAAATGATTTAGATAAATTAACAGCAAAAAAACAAGAAATAGATACGACTATAAATAATCTAAAACAAAGAATAGAAATAAGTCAAAAGACAATAGAAACAGAAGAAAAAGAATTAGAAGATTTAAATAATCAATATAATGCTGAAGCAAAAATATTACAAGAAAAAGAAGAATTATTTGAAAAGAAACAAAATCAACTTAAAAAATTAAATGAAGAAATAACTGAAACCCAGCAGCAAGAGCAAAGAAGATATGAAAATAAGATTAGTGATATAACATCAGAAGCAATATCAACGTATAATCCAGAAAAGCATGGAGATGATTTTAATACATATTTAGATGAATGTTTGTCACAGGCAGGAATTAGTACATATAGTGATTTGGACTCTCTAAATTCATCAGCAAAAGCATTAGCAAATGAAGCAAATAGCTTATTATCAGAAATAAAAATACAAGCAAAGAGTGTACAAAATATAACAGTAGAAATAAATGCCAAAACGGCAAATATAAATAATTTAAAAAGCACTATAAATGCAGCAAATGCAGAAATAGAAGTTCAGAGCAAAAATGCAAAAATGATATCAGCAGCAATAAATAAGATTGCACCCGGAGCAGGGCTGACAGCATCAGAAGTTTTATCGTTAATATCAGAAGATGAAAAATGTCTCGCAAAATCATTAGGAATAGATTTGGCAGAAAGAAAGGAAGATGGAGAACCCAGATATCTGATTGCACGTGGTCAAGATAACAGATATCATATTTATGATAGTCAAAATATTCAATGTGCCTCTTTAGCAAGACTTTATGGTAATTCTAGTTTTTCGCCTAGAGGTTCGGATTTAGTTCCTGAGGGTAGTGGATATATTATGGGGACAAAAGATGCTGAACCCGGACAAGGAAGAGCTGTATATACTTTTTCAAGTATCAATGAAGATTGGACTGATGGTGAAACATGCAGCAGTCAACAATGTTATAGAACAGACTCTCCGTTG
>JAFQYI010000037.1 GCA_017406505.1 bacterium | reverse complement strand
TCGTCCGGATTGTTTCTATCTAGAGCTTGCTCTGCATATTCTGATAACAAAGTTTTTTCATCATCATTTTCAATTGAAATGCCTAATCCTGCAATAATTCTATCTTTTAATATAGCTCTTTCTTTGTATATACAGCATCGGTAAGGTACATCAGAACCTTTGGGACGCATATCATAGGGAATTAAACGAATATTCTTTTTAAAATCATCGGAAAAAAATGATTTTACCATTCTGATTAAAACTTCTCTTTTCAAATGGACAGATTGATTATTAATACTCATGTTCACCTTTTTACTCATTTTACAATATTATTTTGCTCCAATCAAAAATCTATTTCAATCTTATTTTTCATTCCTTATGTATTTATATAAAATTTGGATATCAAAATTATTATAGATATGAAAATTAAAAATAAATATGATAACAAAGATATTATCTTTAATCCATTATATTTTACAGGTATTCTCGTTGAAAGTAAAAGATATATTAATGGCAATATTGGAATAAAATATCTGCCCTGAAATTTTATTACTGTTTGATGTGATGCATTTGAAAACAACAAATAACATATTGTATATGTTGTTATAAAAAACAATATTCCAATAAATAGATATATCATTTTATTCTTGAACGTACTTATGTCAGATTCAATTTCGTCTTTATCTTGAAAAAATCCTGATAAAGCTAATGTAATACCATAAGGTGCAATAATACTTATTGGAATATATATATTTTCCCAGCCATATCTCGCTACAGTTCCACCATACCAATCTAATGAATTTATTTTTATTGATTTAATTAAACTATCTATAAAAAATAATGGATTTTGAATGGAATATTGGAGTGTTTCTATTGGGGACACAAACCAGGGAACTGAAGAACTAATTCCTTTTGTCATATATATATGATGTAAAATATGCCAAATAACATACATAATAATAAAAGTTAAAATAGTTATTATCGTTTTAGGCTTAGAATAAAATTTGAATTTTTGTTGAGGAATAATACAAATTAAAAATGCTAAAAATCCATAAGGAAATTTGCATACTGTTATATATAAAAGTAATAAAAATAGACTAAAGATATTTAACTTAGATAAATTTTTAATATGTTTATTAAAAGCTAAATTAAATATATAAGCAATGTAAAGAAAACATAATGAAATAATTAAACCGTCTGCACTAATACCAGATGCCGAATAAATAGCAGTTGGAACAAGTCCACATAGAGTAAATAAATGTTTTTTTACAGGAGTAATTTTTATAGCAAAATAAACGATTGTACAGTATGTAAACAGAAATATAAATCTAAGAATGTAGATAATGTAAACAGGAGGAATATTAAGAGTTTTCAAAACTTGAAGAACCAAAATTGTCGGCATGTATGAAAATAGACTATAAGATGGCACCATATAAATTAGGTAATCTTTTTTATTTTTCTCAAGAGGTTTAATTTTTTGTCTGTCAAAGAATAATAATGATATTTTTTCAGAATTTTCACGGATAGATAAAATACTCAAAGGAACATTGGTACATGAATAAGTTTTTCCATCATCAAGTTTACATTTTTCAAAATTAAAATGTCCATCTGTAATTGAATACATTTTTAAAAAATGAGCTTCTTCATCAGGAATTTGCCATATTGGGGTGATTGAAATAAAAACTAAACCAACAAATAGACAAATTATTAAAAAAATATTTTCAGCAGAACTAAATTTTGTTTTATTCATGATATTATCTTTCATTCTTGAAAAATAATAACACAATGTATGAATAAAGTTTATTTATAACAAAAAATACGGAATTTATTTTTAAATTCCGTATTTTATTTTTACTTTATATAAAAATCCTATGATTCAACATCTAAAAGAGGATTTTTTTGCATTTGTTTTTCAGTATTTTGAATAGCACCATCTTCGGATAAAACATTGAAAATTCCTAATGCAGAATTATCTGAACCATTTTTTGTAACTTTGTTCATAACATCTAATCCTGATAGACCTTCTGATGTAGCATTTTTAATCATTGCATTCATGCCAACTATATTCATTTTAATCTCCTTTATTA
>JAFQYI010000004.1 GCA_017406505.1 bacterium | reverse complement strand
TCTTTTAAGCTAATGAAAAAAAATGAATTAAAATTGATAACAGCATATAAAAATAATTTGTTTTTAAAGCCGGAAGATTATTGGAAACATTATATTAAGTATTGTAATATAGATAAAGAAATAACAGAAAGAACGGATTTTTCACAATACAGACATGTTTTTTTAAATGGAAAAATAATAAAACATATATCAAAGTATAAAGCAGATAATTTTGTAATATTAAAAGATGGGACAATATTAGGATTTACCGGTTTAAAAAGAAATTTTGCAGAAACTCCATTAGGAATTTTATTTGTAGATGTTGATGGATTTTCAATGAGAAATTTTATAGGCAAAGATGTATTTATTCTTCTTATATATCCGGATAGAATAGAACCAATGGGTAACAATAGCTCCATACAGGAAATGAAAGAGGATTGTTCTGCCATAGGAAGTGGATTAAAGTGTTCAGCATATTATCTTGTTGGCAGCTCTTTTTAGAATAATTAAATACCATATACATGTTGGCTTAACTTTAACTGATTGTATTACTTTTTTATTATTGTTCTATTAAGCTATTATAATATTCTTTTTTACTTTTCAATTGTTATCATTACAGCATTTATTTGAACAAGATTGACAATTTTTACTAATTTGTCCTGTTTTAAGGGTTGTTTTACAACTTTGCATCCATTTCGGTTCAGTACAAGAACATTGTTCCATAAAATCTAAAAAATGCACTAACCTTTTAAGTACATCATCGGTCATAGAATATTCGATTTGTTCTGCATTATATTCTGCATTTTTTAATTCTATATCTAAAACTTTATTTAAAAATTGAGTTATAGTTTTATGACGATATTTCTTTATTATGACCACTTTTTCCCCAAGTTCAGTTAAATTAATTGTACTATACGGTTCGTAATTAACATAGCCTTTTTCTTTTAACTTTTTAATAGCATCTGATACTGTTGCACCACCAAAATGAAGATATTCTGCAACATCTTTTACAATTATTGTTTTTTTTATCTCCAATAATGCATCTATTGCCATCAAATAGGTTTCTAAACTTTTTGTTAATTTTTCTTGCATACTAACAAAATATCACAAATTAAAAAGTTGCACAAATTTAATGTTTATAATATGTTATGGTATGGCATAACATTTGCAAATTAAGGAGATTTTATATGGCTAAATATGAAAATATAATAGAAACTATAGGAAATACACCACTTGTAAAAGTTAATACTTTATCAACAAGTAAAAACCTATATGCAAAACTTGAGTTTTTTAATCCCGCAGGTTCTGTTAAAGATAGAGTTGCTTTAGCAATGATTGAAACTGCAGAAAAAGAAGGAGCTATAAATAAAGATACAATAATTATTGAACCAACGAGTGGAAATACAGGAATTGGTCTTGCATTAATTTCTGCAGTAAAGGGGTATAAAATTATTTTGACAATGCCAGAAACAATGAGCATTGAAAGAAGGAAGTTACTATCAGCATACGGTGCAGAACTTGTTTTAACAGATGGAGCAAAAGGAATGAAAGGTGCTATTGAAAAAGCAGAAGAGTTGCATAAACAAATAGCTAATTCGTTTATACCTCAGCAATTTAAAAATCCTGCTAATCCTGAAAAGCACTACCAAACTACAGCGAGAGAAATTTGGAATGATACAGATGGAAAAGTTGAAATTTTTGTAGCAGGAGTAGGAACAGGTGGAACAGTATCTGGTGTTGGTCGATATTTAAAAGAACAAAATAAAAATATAAAAATTTATGCTGTAGAACCTTTATCAAGTCCTGTATTATCAGGAGGTCAAGCAGGTTCTCATAAAATACAAGGAATAGGTGCCGGTTTTGTACCTGATACGTTTAATCGAAGTGTAGTTGATGAAATTATTACTGTTTCAAATGAAGATGCTATAGAAACAGCAAGAGCTGCTGCCAAAAAAGAAGGAATGTTAGTTGGAATTTCATCAGGAGCAAGTTTATATACAGCAATAAAACTTGCTGATGAAAACCCTGACAAAATGATAGTAACTCTTCTGCCGGATACAGGTGAAAGATATCTTTCAAGTGTTCTTTTTGAAAAATAGAAAAAGACTTTAAAATACAGAAAAAATAACTAGTATAACTTAATTTGTCCTAGTTCTTTTTTTAGACAAAATACGTCTAGAAAAAGAATAATATATGCCATTTTTTATTTTGGTGCTTGCACAGAACATTAACATCATGAGAGGATGTAAATATGTTCAAATACTGTAAATTAAGCCAATACAAAATAAAAAAAATTCTTTATTGTTTTTCACAAGATTTAAGAGCAATTCAAACTGCAAATTTTTTA
>JAFQYI010000036.1 GCA_017406505.1 bacterium | reverse complement strand
TTATAAAAAAATCTTACATAAAGACCGATAAAACAATGGCAAACAACCCACTGAAATATTGTTCTTGTTGTATTAAAATCATTTATATCTCTTTTTGAAAATTTCTTTTCCATATATTTTTTAAACATAAATAATCCTTACTATCTATTTAAAGTTCATATTTTGTGAAACTTATACTATACTCTGCCATATATATCTTCATAACGAATTATGTCATCTTCCGATAGATAATCACCTTTTTGTACTTCAATTATTTTTAAATCCACATCATACGGATTTTGTAGCGAATGAATAGCTTGTAAAGGAATATCTATACTTTGTCCCGAATTCAAAAAGTATTCTTCATTATTTAATATAACTTTAGCGTTTCCTTCTAATACAACCCAATGCTCAGAACGATGATTGTGCGACTGTATAGATAATTTTTGTCCGGGCGATACACAAATAATTTTTGTCAAATAACAATCCCCTTCTGCAAGACAAGTGTACCAACCCCAAGGTCTAAATACAGTTTTGTGCACAAGATGAGCTTTATTGTCATCTTTTTTTAATTTTTCATAAACTTTCTTAACAGCTTGAGAATCATTTTTATTACAAGCCAAAATTGCATCTTCTGTATTTACAATTATAACATCTTTCAATCCTATAGCTGCAACTACTTTTTTATCACTGTATATAAAAGAATTTTGGACTTCTTCTTCTATAATATTTCCTTGTAATACGTTACCATTTTTGTCTTTTTCACTAACATCATACAAAGACTGCCAAGAACCTAAATCACACCAATCAGATTTTAATGGACAAAGTGCAATACGACTAGATTTTTCCATAATTGCATAGTCAATTGAAATTGATGGCATATTTTCGAATGTACCATACTTTATTGTATTTGCTTCTTTAAAATTAATTTGTGATAAATTTTGGTATATTTCAGGTGTATATTTTTGAAATTCTTCTAACAATGTTGAAACTTTTGCCATAAAAATTCCACCATTCCAAAAATAGCAATCGTTGGCAATATATTTTTTAGCTGTTTCTAAATCGGGCTTTTCTACAAATTTTTCAACCTTATTTATTCCAAAGATTTCTCCTGTTGTTTTTATGTATCCATATCCTGTTTCGGGATAAGATGGTTTTATGCCAAAAGTTACTATATAACCGTTTTTTGCAGCTTCAATTCCTTCTTTTACAGTTTCTTCAAAAGCTTTATCATTTTTAATTAATGGATCAGATGGAACAATTATAACAATTTCTTCTCTATCTTTAATTTGTTTTAAATATTCCAAAGCCACAGCAATTGCAGGAGCTGTATTTTTAGCTATTGGTTCTGCCAATATTGTAGAGTTTTTATCAATTTGTTCAATTTGATATTTCACATCATTTACATGTTTTATATTTGTAATTGAAATAATATCTTCACTTTTAATAAATTTTGATAAACGTTTAAATGTACCTTGAAGCAAACTTAACTTCCCATCAAGCTTTAAAAGCTGTTTAGGATACAACTCTCTACTTAACGGCCACAATCTGCTTCCAGAACCTCCGGCTAAAATAATTCCGTACATATCATCTCCAAATACTATTTCGCTTAAAAATTATATCATAAACCATAAATATATGCTAATTCCGTAAATCAGGACGTAAAATTGAAGCACCTTTTAGGTATATATGCTTAATTTCTTTTTGAGTTTTTTCTGAATTTGTAACTATTAAAAGACGGATACATTTTTTTAATCCACCTTCAAATTCAAACTCTCTGTAACACATTATTGGTACATTATGCCAACCTGCATTTAATCTTGCATATTTTGCAGGCGTCGATGCTTTAATATCTTCTGTTATCGAAAATTGTGCAAATACAAAATCATCTATGTTAAGTCTATTTTTTTCAATAATTTCATTAATTAGTTCCACCGTTGCATTTTTTATTTCTTCAACAGTATCATTTTCAATGGTAATCGCACCTCTAATAGCTCTCATCATAAAAAATCACCTTTTTTTAATCTTTTTCCGTTTGCAAAATCACAAGCACACATTTTTGATTTACTTTCAGGTTTAACCGTTTTTATCAAAATAGGTTGGTCTTTACACATTACTGTTAAACCATTTTTGTCTATGCATAAAATTTCACCTTGTTTTGCATTTGAAAAACTCATATCACTTATTTCGGTTTCCAAAATTTGAATATTTTTGCCCTCTCTGCATAAAAATGCATTAGGCCATGGTTGTAATCCTCTAACTTTATTATGAAATTCTTCAGATGTAAGATTAAAATCTATTATGCCGTCCTCCTTTGTAAATTTAGGTGCAAAAGTTACATCTTCTTCATTTTGGGAAATTGATTGTAATTTGCCGTTATAAATCTCTTTTAAAGTTTTACAAATTAAAGCAGGAGCTTTTTCAGAAATTTCTTTAACCAGTTCTGGTACAGTCATATTTTTTCCTATTTGAATTTTTTCTGTTAAACAAATATCACCTGCGTCCATTTTTTTAACAGTTTTCATTGTCGTAATACCAGTTTCTTTATCTCCGTTTATAATTGCCCATTGTATAGGATTTGCACCACGATATTTGGGTAAAAGTGATGCATGTAAATTAATTGTACAAAAGTTTGGAATATCCAAAAATTCTTGCGATAAAAGCTGTCCAAATGCAAATGTTACAAAAAAATCAGGTTTCATTTCTTTTAATATCTGCATAATTTCTGCATCTTTTGATACCGATGATGTTTGATAAACTTTTATACCTTTTTCAATAGCACAAACTTTTACCGGTGGCTCTTTTATAACACAACCACGCCCTGAAGGTCTATCAGGCATGGTAATTACAGCTTTTACATCAATATCTGTATCATTCGCAAGAACTTTTAACGAATTGACTGCAATATCTGGAGTGGCTAAAAAAACAATATTAATCATCTTCTTCTACCTTATCTATGATAACGGAATTTGTTTCTGCAATGATGTTTTCAAGTTCGGTTTCATCTATGAGCTTATCGGCTTGAACAGGAGGCAATCCTTTTTCTTCTAATTTTTTATCTGCTTCAAATCTGTTTCTAACGTGGTCTATAAATAAAATTCCGTCAAGATGGTCAAATTCGTGTTGTAATGCTCTTGCAAGAAGTTCTCCGTCTTTGCCTTCTATAATAAAAGGTTTTCCTTTTATATCAAGTGCTTTAACTGTTACATTTTTATATCTTCGAACATCTGTATAAACTTCAGGAAAACTTAAACAACCTTCATTACAAGCAACTGCACCACTTTTCTTAATAATTTTGGGATTAATTAAAACTATCGGATTATATTTTTCTTTTGGCGTTGATACATCAATAACAAACATTCTTAATAGTTCTCCTACCTGTGGAGCAGCTAAACCAACACCATTGTTAGCATACATTGTATCAAGCATATCTTCTGCCAAAGTTTGAATTTTTTTTGAAATTTTAGAAACTTCTTTAGATTTTTGTCTGAGTAAAGGATCACCATATTTTAATATTTTTCTTATTGCCATATTTGCCTACTTTCTAGCTTGAAAATTTAATAGTAACATTACTGCTGCTAAAGCCATTGCATATAAGAAATATTTGATTATAGAATCATTAATCAATAATACGCTTAAAGCACCTGACAATACTGCAATACCTGTCAAAAGTAATACTGCTTTATTTTGTGAAAAACCTGCTTTTAAAAGTCTATGATGTATATGTTCGGCATCAGCAACAAATGGTGATTTCCCTTTTAAAATCCTTCTTACTGATGCAAAAGTTATATCAACGACAGGCACAGATAAAACTAAAACCGGAATCCACATTGCTATTGATGCTGTTTGCATTACTCCTGTAATAGATAGTGTTGCAAGTAAAAAACCGGAAAATAAAGCACCGGAATCTCCCATAAATATTTTTGCAGGATTAAAATTATATGTTAAAAATGCCAGCATTGCTCCTGCTAAAATAAATGCGATTAGTGGACTTACCATTCCTGATACCGACATGCCTGCCGAAATCAAACCTAATGTTACTGCACTGACCGAAATTACTGAACCTGCAAGACCATCTATTCCATCTATAAAATTAACAGCATTTGAAACTCCAACTATCCACGCCGTAGTAACAAACCACGATAAAAATCCTAAATGAAAAGATAGTCCAAATGGAAGATAAACATCTTCTATTCTAATACCTAAACAATATACAATTGTGGCTATTGACAGTTGTATAAAAAGTTTAAACTTCGCATCAAGACAGTAAATATCATCTATGAGTCCTAATAAAAACATTAAAGAACTACCAAGTAAAATACCTGAAAGTAATGAACCGTATGGATAATAGCTTAAAAAGACCAAAAACAAAAATGTTAGCATTGTACTAAGCCAAACTGCAACACCACCTAACCTTGGAACAGGGTGTTCATGAATTTTTCTTTCACCGGGATTATCCACCAATCCTTGTTTTTTAGAAAAATAAATAACAACAGGAACAATAAATATCGAAAGCAAAAAGGATATTACAGCTCCAATTATATGAGCTTCTGATAATTGTAAAATCGTCATCTTTTAGTCCTTATATAGAGGATATTTATTACACAATTTTTGGGTTCTTTCTCTTAAATTTTTAAGAGCATCTTCATTATCCCAAACAGTTATTGCAGAAGCTATGATTTTACCTATTTCAATCATATCATCTTCTTTAAAACCTCTCGTTGTAACAGCAGGTGTACCTATTCTAACTCCACTCGTAACAAACGGACTTAAAGGGTCATTTGGAACTGTATTTTTATTTGCCGTAATTCCGATTTTTTCCAACAAATTAGCTGTATCTTTACCTGTTTTACCTGTTTTTCTTAAATCGATAGTCATTACATGATTTTCTGTTCCGTTACCAACAATATCAATG
The DNA here is from genome assembly GCA_017406505.1 of bacterium. Lineage (GTDB taxonomy): Bacteria > Cyanobacteriota > Vampirovibrionia > Gastranaerophilales > Gastranaerophilaceae > RUG841. The sequence continues at coordinate 1,729 of JAFQYI010000036.1, read as the reverse complement.
TTTTCTTCCATCAAAGATTGTGCAAGCGCTTTTGCATTTTTAACAATTTGCTTTGCATAATCTTTAAAATCCGGTTGCAAGGCTTCTTTTAAAGCTACTGCTTTTGCAGCAATAATATGTTCTAACGGGCCACCTTGTATTCCCGGGAATACAGCTTTATCAATACCTGCAGCATGTTCATTTGAACACATGATGATTCCACCTCTAGGGCCTCTTAAAGATTTATGAGTTGTCGTTGTAATGAAATCAGCATAACCTACAGGAGATGGGTGTACTCCACCTGCTACCAGACCGGCAATATGAGCTATATCTGCCATTAAATATGCACCAACTTTGTCTGCTATTTCTTTAAATCTTTTGAAATCTATTATTTTGGAATAATTACTTGCTCCACAAATTATCATTTTAGGTTTATTTTCTATTGCAAGTTTTTCAACATTGTCATAATCAATTTCCCCATATTCATTAACGCCATAAGAAACAATGTTAAAATACATTCCTGAAAAATTAACAGGAGAACCATGTGATAAATGTCCACCATTTGATAAATCCATACTCAAAACGGTATCACCATGCTTTAAAGCATAGAAAAATACTGCCATATTTGCCTGTGCTCCACTATGAGGCTGAACATTGGCATGTTCTACTCCAAATAATTGCTTTACCCTTTCTACAGCAATAGTTTCTATTTTATCAACAAAATCACAACCGTTATAAAAACGTTTATATGGTTTACCTTCTGCATATTTATTTGTTAAAACAGTTCCTGCTGCTTCCATAACAGCTTTTGATGCAATATTTTCACTTGCTATCAACTCTATTGTGTTTTCTTGCCTTTTTAATTCTTCTTCTATTATTTGAGCAACTTCATTATCGGTTTTATTTATATAATTCATTTCCAGTTTTTCCTACAAATATTGTCTACCTATTATATTCTATATTAAAATTAATGATTTTCAAAATCTGTTATTTTAAGCAATATTATACAATAAAAAAGATGGAAGTTATTCCATCTTTTAAAATTATATTTATTTGTTTTTATCTTACTGCAAGAATTTTATGAACTTGTGGAATTAACCGAACATTCCAATATTTTTGTCTGAATCTTTCAAGTATTTCCGGCATATATCGTGCAGGGACAATAATTTTTCCATTTTTTGTAACAGGTTGTAAAATAATTTCAGTATCAGATTCTTTTGCTATTTCAACGCTCTTTTTGATTTCTTCATCTGTAATGTGTTCATCAAAGATAATTTTGATATACATATCTTTGCGTGCTTTTTTGCATAATTGTATAAATTCATAATGCTCTTTAAAACAATCTTTTCCACCATATACAGATGGAATTTTAATATTTGCAGATACATACTTAATCATATTGATAATTTCTTGCAAATCTTTAGTTCTTGTTGCATTAGTTTCAATATGTACAGGAAGTGTTATACTTCTTAAAAATTCCTTTAAAAAAGCCGACTCGGCTAAAGGTTCTCCTCCTGTTAAACATATTGAATGAATATTCTTTGTATCATAACTTTTTATTCTTTCTGCAAGTGAATTTGCTGTATAAATTTCTGCCGTACCATCAGCTTTATAGTCTGTATCACAGTATTTGCATTCAAAATCGCATTTACAAAAACGAATGAACAATTGTGTGTAACCAATAAGATGCCCTTCTCCTTGAATAGATGTAAAAATTTCTTTGATTTGTGCTGTTGCCATATTTATTCCT
>JAFQYI010000035.1 GCA_017406505.1 bacterium | reverse complement strand
TCAAATAAATCGAAAAAATTAAAAATTCAAATTTAAATAATAATTTAACATTAAATTTAAGAAAATTCAAGTTTAAATTTAATGGAAAACTGAATAACGCGTAAAATTTTTGAAAAAATATACAGTTTAACTTATAAATTTTCTGAAATTTTATTGAATTTTGAAAGACAGTATATATATAAAAATAAATTAATTTTTTGTAAAAAATTCATTGATTTTTTAAAATCTACAATAGATAAGAGTATTTTTAAACAAATAAGGAATTCTCTTATAAAAGATGAAACGGTTATTTTTGTTGGTTCAGCTCATCTTGCCAAGCCATTAGAAGATTTTTTACAAATAATGAATATAAAACATGTTCAGCACTATGGACTTACTGAAACAACAGGTTTAGATGTTAGTAATACATTGGAAAGTCAAAAGAAACATCCCTATACTGTTGGTATTCCTTTTAGTAAAACTGTTTTAAAAATCATTAATCCTGATACACATGAAGAAGTAAAACAAGGTGATGTTGGACTTATAACTCTACAAGGTCCGGAAATTCTAAAAGGATATTATAATAACGAAGAAGCAACAAAAAAAGCGATTTTTGAAGAACATTTTTTAAACACCGGTGATTTAGGATATATCGATAAAGATGGTTATTTGATAGTTCTTTCCCGATATGATGATGTTATCGTTATGTCTAACGGATATAATGTTTATACTCCTCTTCTTGAAAATGAAGCAAAAGATTCTGAATATGTAAAACAACTGGTAATTGCCGGACACGGTAAGCCTTATCTAACATCTCTAATAGTTTTAAATGATAATGAATATAAAAATTGGTGCAATGAAAATAATTGTTCAAATATTCAACCTAATGAAAATAATGAATTTAAGACTTTTTTAACTGAAGAATTGAATGAAAAAATCAAAAGAAAAAAAGACCATAAATATTATGAAAAGCTAAAAAACATATATTTTTTAGATGATGAATTTACATTTGAAAATGGAATGCTCACAGGTACCTTGAAAATTAAATACAGAAAAGTAATAAATACTTATCAATCAATAATAGATAGTATGTATAAGGAATAATAAAATTGAAAAGAGAATTATCTAAAACTATAGAAATATTATCTCCGGGAAAAAATTTATTTTATGCCAAAGAAGCTATCCGTTGTGGTGCAGATTCTATTTATATAGGAGCTCCAAAATTCTCTTTAAGACATGAACAAGCTAATAGTATGGAAGATATAAAATTTCTTGTTGATTTTGCCCATAAATATTGGGCAAGAGTTTATATTCCTCTCAATTGTCTTTTATATACTAAAGAAGATATCAATCTGGCACAACAAATGATTAAAGAATTCTATGAGATGGGCATTGATGGTCTTATCATTCAAGACATTGGAATTTTAGAATTAGATTTGCCACCTATTCCGATTATAATATCTACTAATGCAATGTGTTTTACTAAAGAAAATGCAGAATTTTTTGAAAAGTGTGGGGTTTCGAGAATTGTTCTTCCAAGAGAACTAACATTTGAAGAAATAAAAGATATAACAGAAAATACAAATGTAGAAATAGAAACTTTTTGTTATGGCTTTTTGTGTGTTGGATATAGTGGAAATTGCTATTTATCTTACATTGAAAATCTTAAAAACACACAATCATCTGATAAAGCACATTATCTTGCATCTAATCACGGAGTGTGTCCTGAAAGATGTATGGGAAATTGGACACTAAAAGATGATGACGGTAATGTTATTAGAGAAAATGACCGATTATTTAATTTAAGATTTCTCAATCTTGAAAATGATATAGAAAAACTTTTTGATATTGGTGTTAATTCTTTTAAAATTGCAGGTCGAGAAAAAGATTTGAAACATGTCAAAAATTCTACAGCAATTTTTTCTCAAAAAGCAGATATGATAGCCCAAAAGAAAGGTATAAAAAGACTGTCTTCAGGAAAAGTAATTTTAGGTTTTAAACCTGATTTATATAAAAATTTCAACAAAGGATATACAGACTTTTTTATGAATGGCAGAAAGAAGGAAATGTATTCAAAATATGACTTGGTTGGAGAAAATGTCGGTGCTGTTAAAAAGTTTCATAATAACTCTTTTGAACTTTCAACTGATATAGAATTAAATATTGGGGACAAACTTAGGTATCAAAAAAATGATGAATTAGTAAAAACAATTGAAATTATTGATAAAAAAGATGGCAGATATTTTATTAAATCAATTAATGATAATATAGATAATTTGTCATTATTCCGATATATAAATACTGCAGGATTTAAAGAAGTTGAAGAATCTGTAAATTATAGAGTTATTTCAGTTAAAGTTGATATTTGTGAAGAAAATAATCAATATAATGTAACAGCTATTGATGAAGATAATAATAGAATTTCTTTTGAATATAAAAAAGGTTCAAATAAAATTGAAGATATAACAAAATCTTTATACGCACTTGATTTGGACTGTGAATTCATTATTGATAAAGTAAATACAAAGTCTGATTGCTATATTGATAATATAGATGAATTTAAAAATAATTTGTTTGATTTAATGCGAATAGAAAGAGCTAAAAACAGACCTGTTGAAAAAGGGAACGTTATCAAAAATAACGTACCATATTATAAAAAAGAATTAACATATCTTGCGAATGTTACAAATGATTGTACAAAAGCATTCTATAAAAGACATGGTGTTGAAAAAATTGAATCTGGTTTAGAAACAGGAATTCCTCTTGAAGGGAAAAGAGTTTTTTCTTCAAGATATTGTTTGAGGAATGAATTGGGATTATGCTCAAAACAAAATCAAGAAAATATTCCTAAAATGCCATGGCATTTAGAACAACTTGAAAATGGAAATAAGTTTACTGTAAAATTTGATTGTGCAAAATGCTCAATGTATTTATATTTGGACAATGAGGAAGATAACAAATGATAACTTTTATTATTGGATTATTAATACTTTTAGTTGGCTATTTAACTTATTCTAAATATATTGAAAAACAATTCTCCCCTGAAGATAGGCAAATGCCTTGCGATAATTTATATAACGGTGTTGATTATGTTCCACTTTCAACAAGAAAAAATGAATTTATAAATATATTGAATATTGCAGGTATGGGTCCTATTTTATCAGCTTTGCAAGGTATAGTTTTTGGACCTGTATTTTTTATTATTGTACCATTGGGCTGTATTTTAATGGGTTGTGTTCATGATTATTTTAGTGGAATGATTTCAGTAAGACATAAAGGATTGCAATTAACCCAAATTACTAAAGAGTATTTTGGTTCAACATTTTTTAATATTTTTACGATTATCGTAACAATAATGTCATTTTTTTGGTGTACAGTATTTATTTATGCTGCCGGAGATTTGTATTTGGGAAAAATTCTCCATCAAACAAATTTTACTTTAGATAATCCTGCTGCAATAATTACGTATATTCTTATCGGAACATACTTCTTTATTATGGCACTTTTTCCAATTAACAAATTAATGGCAAAAATATACCCATATATTGGTGCACTTGTTATATTAGGTTCTGTATTACTATTAATAGGTTATATTATAAATGGTATATCAATTCCTGAATTAGATATTCATCATCTAAATTGGCACCCGAAAGGACTCCCTTGGATTCCGTTTTTCTTTATGACAGTAAGCTGTGGTCTGTTATCAGGTTCGCATGCTACTCAAACAGCGATTGTTGCCAGAACATTAAAAAATGAATTTGAGGGCAGACGCGTATTTTTCAAAACGATGTGTTATGAAAGTCTAATCGTTATGGTTTGGGCTGCAGGTGCTATTTGTGTTTATAATAACGGTCTTGTTCCCTCTAATATGATAGGAACAGTTAATGTTGTTGATATTATAGCTAAAAACTTTACTCCGTTTAATTTATCTTTAATTGTTGTTTTTGCTGTTTTATGTTTACCTCTAACTTCAGGAGATACTTGTTTAAGAGCATTGAGAATGGTTGTTGCTGATGCTCTTAACCTTGACCAAAAACCTCTTAAAAACAGACTTATTATCATGATTCCATCAATCATTGCCATATATTTTTGCTTATATTATGCAAAAGTTTATTCAAGTCAATTTTCAACATTTTGGCAATATGTAATGTTATTCAATCAATTGCTTGTAATTCCAACCTTCTTGATTGCAACAATTTATCTTTATAAAAGAAAAAAGAATTATTTATTAACTCTTATTCCAGGAATGTTTTATATTTTTATAATTAGTGCATTTATTTTTAATGCTAAAATTGGATTTAATTTATCTTTGCAAATATCTGAAATTTTAGCAATTATTGTAATGGTAATAAGTTTATGGGCGATTATGAAAAAGTGTAAAAATTATGAAGGTGAATAATGCTTTTTAATTCAATTGAATTTCTCTTTATATTTTTACCCATTGTTTTGATTGTCTATTTTCTTTTAATAAAATTAAATCTGACAAAATTTTCAAATTTTTGGTTATTCATTGCATCTTTATATTTCTATTCATATTATAAAGTTGAATACCTACCCATTATTATCTCTTCAATACTTTTTAACTATTTAATGGGCTACCTTGTTCAAAAAAATTTTAGACCCATAATCAGAAAATCATTAATGATTTTTGCAATTATAGGTAATTTATTTTTACTTTGCTATTATAAATATTTTAACTTTTTAATAGATACAATAAATAATTTTTCATTCACCCATTTTGATACAATGAAATTATTACTCCCTTTAGGAATTTCATTTTTCACATTCCAACAAATAGGGTATATTACAGATTCTTATAAAGGAGAAGCAAAACAAACAAATATTATCGATTATGCGTTATTTGTTTCTTTTTTCCCACAATTAATAGCCGGCCCTATTTGCACACATAAAGAACTTATTCCTCAATTTCAAGATAAATTAAAAAAGATTATTAACCGAGAAAATATTTATACAGGAATATTTTTAATAACAATTGGTTTATTTAAAAAGGTTATTTTAGCAGATAATTTCACAGATTTTATCCAAAATGTAATGTTGTATGATGGTATGAAAGAATTTTTTACATCTTGGGCATTTGCGTTTTCTATTGCACTTCAAGGATATTTTGATTTTTCAGGATATTGTGATATGGCTTTAGGTATTGCTTCTTTATTCAACATAACTTTGCCTATAAACTTTGATTCTCCTTATAAATCCAAAGATATATCTGATTATTGGAGAAGATGGCATATTACAATGGGTAGATTTTTAAAATATCATGTATATATTCCTATGGGAGGAAGTCGTTGTGGAACTTTGCGTACTTATTGGAATTTATTCTTTGTTTTTTTAATTACCGGTATTTGGCATGGTGCAAATTGGCCTTGTATTTTATATGGTTCTATTAATTTAGTAGAAACATTTATATTTAGTTTA